>JASLGJ010000209.1 GCA_030150085.1 Candidatus Elarobacter sp.
CAAGGGCGACCGTGCCGGCGCGATCCGGGCCTACGTCCGGGCCGGCGACGTCGTCCGCGCGCAGGCGCTGATCGACGCGCTGGCCCCGGCCGACCTGCTCGGCGCGCTGGCCGACCAGCGCCGGCTGGTGAGCGCGCTCGCCGCCGACCGCCGGGCGGAGGAGGTCACCGGCGACGCCTGGCTGCGCCTGGGCGTGCTGCAGGCCCAGGCCGGCTACGCCGACCCGGCCCGCCGGGCCGCGTTCTGGCGGGAGGCGGAGAGCTCGTACCGCCACGCGCTGGCGCTCGCGCCCAACGACCACTCCTACCTGCTCTCGGCCGCCTACCAGGCCTTGGCGAACGGCCACACTGCCGACGCGCTGCGCTGGTACCAGCGCGCGACCGAGATCGTCACCAACAGCCGCGACGGCTACGCCGGGCTGGCCCTGGCCTCGGCCGCGCGCGGTGACTGCGCGCACGCGGCCCAGTACTATGCCCGCTGGCTCACCCTGCGCGCGCCGGGCGACCGGGACCCGCAGGACGATCCGCTGCTGGGGCCGCCGCTGAAGCGCTGCGCGCCGTGATCGTCGCGCTCGACACCCAGCTCGCGCTGGGCACGGCGACCGGCGCCGGCGTCTACGCGCGCGATCTCGCCGCCGCGCTGCGCGCCGCCGGCACCGAGGTGCGCGCGCTGTGCGAGCCGCGCCTGGATCCCTGGCGCTTCGATCGGCGCGTGCTGTGGGACCAGGTGCTGCTGCCGCTCGCCGCCGCGCGCAGCGGCGCGGCGGTGCTGCACGCGACCTCGGGCACGATGCCGCTGCTGCGCACCCTGCCGACGGTCGTCACCGTGCACGACGTGGCCTGGCTGCGCGTGCAGGCGCACACCCGGGCCTACGCGCGGGCCTACTTCGGCTCGCTGCAGGTGCGCGCGTACCGCGGCGCGGCGGCGGTGGTCTGCGACTCGGAGTTCTCGGCGCAGGAGTACCGCGCGCTGGTCGACCCGGAGGGACGGGTCGAGGTGGTGTACCCGGGCGTCGACGCGCGCTTCGCGGCGCTGGCGCGCCGGCCCGATCCCGAGCCGTTCGCGCTCGTCGTCGGCACCGTGGAGGCGCGCAAGAACCTGCTGCTGCTGGTCGACGCGCTGGCCGCGCACCCGGAGCTGCGCATCGTCTCGGTCGGCCCGCACACGCCGTACGCCGAGCGGGTGCGGGTGCGGGCGATCGAGCTGGGCGTGAGCGACCGGCTCGAGCTGCGCGGCTACGTCCGTGCCGAGCAGCTCGACGCGCTCTACGCTCGGGCGGCGTGCGCGCTGATTCCCTCGCGCTACGAAGGGTTCGGCTACGCGCTGGCCGAGGCGATGTGCGCCGGGCTGCCGGCGATTGCGGCGCGCTCGTCGTCGCTGGTCGAGGTGGCGGGCGGGGCGGTGCCGCTGGCCGATCCGGACGCACCCGAGGAGTGGGGCGTGGCGATCGGGGCACTGCTGGCGGATCGCGACGCGGCGCAGCGGGCGGCGGATACGGTTCGGGCCGCGGCGGTGGAGCGGTTCGCGTGGGAGGCGGCGGCGCGGCGGATGATGGCGGTGTACGAGCGGGTGGCGGCGCGGGCGTAGGTCTGCTGCGACGCTGCGAGAGATCGTGGCGGGGCGGGCGGCGGACGGTGCGGTGGCGGGGACGCTCCCTGCGCGCATCCTGCGCTCCGGTCGCTCGGCGCTCCATCGCTCTCGCGCATCCTGCGCTCCGCGATTCCGCGACGCTCCGCCACCGCACCGTCCGCCACCCGCCCAGGCACGGTGGTGGTGTTCTTTCGGCATGGTTGGGGTGGGGGTGGGCGCTGGGACTTGTGGGGGCCGGTCGTGTGAGCGGCTTGACTAGTATCATATGTAGTACTAGACTCTGTGGGGTGGAGCCGTGGATCGGATTCGCCGGCTGGCGAACCGTGTCGTTGCGACCAAGAACGATTGCGCTTTCGCCGATCTGGCGGCGCTGTTGCTGGCGCTGGGGTTCGTTCAGCGCCAGCCCGGGCGCGGCGGGTCGCATTACACGTTCAAGCGCGGCTCGCTGCGGATCACCGTACCGCGGGGCAAGCCGGTGAAGCGGAGGTACGTCGAGGACGTGCTCGCGCTGATCGCGGAGTTGTTGCCGCCGGGCGATCGAGGTGGGTCGTGACGAAGCGTTCGGTTCGTGCGGAGGCGGCGCGATACTTGGCGCTGCCCTACGCGCGCGAGCTCGTTCCTGAGGCGGACGGTACCTGGTACGCGCGCGTCGTCGAGCTGCCGGGGTGTATGACCGTCGGCGCCACGCAGGCGGACGCACTCGCCAGCCTTGACGACGCGATGAGGACGTGGATCGAGGGGCGGCTCGAAGACGGTGAGCCGGTGCCCGAGCCGGCGGCGGACTATAGCGGGCGGTTCGTCGTGCGCGTTCCCAAGGCGCTCCACCGCGACCTGGTGAGCGCGGCGGCGCGCAACGGCAGCAGCCTCAACCTGTTCGTTGCGACCGCTTTGGCGCAGGCCGTCGGGTCGCCGACCGTTTCGCTGTCGCCGCCGCACTCGGGCAGGAAGTCGGTCTGAACGCTGCCGCGCTCGGCGCTCAGTAGATCGGCGAGCCCGGGGCGAACGGGGGCACGCTGCCGTCGTCGGGGGCGAAGATCAGGCGCAGGGGGTACGACGAGCCGCCTTCGGGCATGGTCACGATGTGGATGCGGCGGTAGGTGCCGGCGTTGATGCGCTCTTGCCAGATCTTGTACTTGGAGAATGCGGCCAGG
>JASLGJ010000249.1 GCA_030150085.1 Candidatus Elarobacter sp.
AGCGCCGCGGCGTCGGCGCTCACGCCGCGCCTTCGTCGCCGGCCCGGGCGGCGGCGACGAGCGCGGCCGCGGCGCGGCGCGCCAGCTCGATGTCCTCGGGATATTTGAGGATACTGCCGAGCGAGGGCTCGAACGCATCCGCGTCCAGCCGCTCGGCGCCGAGCAGCTGCAGCGTCTGCGCCCAGTCCAGCGACTCGGCGATCCCGGGCGGCTTGCGCAGCTCGCGCTCGCGCAGCGCGGCCGCGGCGCGCGCCACGTCGCCGGCCAGCGCGGGCGGCACGTCCGGCAGGTGCAGGCGCAGGATCTCGGTCTCGCGCTGCACCGACGGGTGGCCGATCCAGTGGTAGAAGCAGCGCCGCTTGAGCGCGTCGTGCAGGTCGCGGGTGCGGTTGGAGGTCAGGATCACGATCGGCGGGTGGGCGGCGGCGATCGTCCCCCGCTCGGGGATGGTGAGCGCGAAGTCGGCCAAGAACTCCAGCAGGAAGGCTTCGAACTCGTCGTCGGCGCGGTCGATCTCGTCGATCAGCAGCACCACTCCGCGCGGGCGCTCGCTCGCCAGCGCGGCGAGCAGCGGGCGGCGGATCAGGAACTCGTCGGCGTAGAGGTCGGGCGTGCGCTCGCGGGCGGCCTCCGCGGTGCGGATCGCCAGCAGCTGCTTGCCGTAGTTCCAGTCGTACGCGGCGGCGGCCAGATCGAGGCCTTCGTAGCACTGCAGGCGGATCAGGCGCGCGCCGTAGACGGCGGCCAGCGCGCGCGCGGCGTCGGTCTTGCCGACGCCGGCGTCGCCTTCGAGCAGCACGGCGCGCTCGAGCGCGACGGCGCAGGCGAGCGCGGTCGCCAGGCCGGTGTCGGCGACGTACCCGGCTTGCAGCAGCCGGCGGCCGAGGTCGCCGACGTCGACGGGTTGCGGCATGGGACGATGCGTTTCGCAGGTTGTCGGCGCGAGGCCTGGAAGCCGGTTTCCTCGGTGGGGATATCCGGGCGGCAAGGAGATTCGCGTCCCGCACGGTAGCCATGCCGCCTCGCTAGAGATCACAACGGAGATGCGTATCGGATGCAAGTCGATTTGACCGTCAACGGCACGCCGGCGTCGCTCGACGTCGAGCCGCGACTGCTCCTGGTGCACGCGCTGCGCGACTACGTCGGGCTCACCGGCACGCACGTCGGCTGCGACACGTCGAGCTGCGGCGCGTGCACCGTGCTGCTGGACGGCGTGTCCGTCAAGAGCTGCACCATGTTCGCCGTGCAGGCCCAGGGCCGCGCGGTGACCACCATCGAGGGCATCGGCACCGCGCGCGAGCTGCACCCGATGCAGGAGGCGTTCTGGTCCGCGCACGGCCTGCAGTGCGGCTACTGCACGACCGGGATGAGCGTCAGCGAGGTCGACCTGCTGCAGCGCAACCCCGATCCCAGCGACGACGAGATCCGGGCCGGGCTGGAAGGCAACCTCTGCCGCTGCACCGGCTACGAGAACATCGTCAAGGCCGTGCGCGCGGCCGGCCAGGCCATGCGCGCCGGCGACGCGCGCCACAGCGTGCAGGAGCTGATGCCGCTCCACCCGCCCGCCGAGGAGCCGCCGCCCTCGGGCGAAGGCATCGTTCCGCAAGCCGTCACGGGAGCGCACAGCTAATGGCTTTCAACGCGATGGTCGGGGCGCGCATCCGGCGCCGCGAAGACCCCCGCCTGATCACCGGCCGCGCGACCTACACCGACGACGTCAAGCAGGTCGGCACCGTCTACGCCGCGTTCGTGCGCAGCCCGTACGGGCACGCCAAGATCACCGGCGTCGACCTCTCCGCCGCCAAGGCCCACCCGGCCGTGCTCGCCGCCTACCACGGCGAGGACCTGCACCACGCGCACAACCTCAAAGCGTCGCTGCCGGTCGCGCACAAGATGCCCGAACTCAAGACCCCGCCCCACTGGATGCTCGCGCTCGACAAGGTGCGCTTCGTCGGCGAGCCGGTCGCGATCGTGGTCGCCAGCTCGCCCTACGCCGCGCGCGACGCGGCCGAGCTGGTCGCGGTCGAGTACGAGGAGCTGCCCGCCGTCGTCGACCCGTTCAAGGCCATGGCGCCCGGCGCGCCGCTGCTGCACGACGACCTGGGCAGCAACGTGGCCTTCACGATGCCCTTCAGCGCGGGCGACCCCGACGCCGCCTTCGCCGCCGCCGACGAGGTCATCACGCAGCGCATCGTCAACCAGCGCGTCGCGCCGGTGCCGATCGAGCCGCGCTCGATGGTCGCCAGCTGGGACGCCGGGATGCAGCAGCTCACGCTGTACTCCGCGACCCAGATCCCGCACTTGCTGCGCACCCAGCTCGCGATCGTGCTCGGCCTGCCGGAAAACCACATCCGCGCGATCGCGCCCGAGGTCGGGGGCGGCTTCGGCGCCAAGCTCAACGTCTACGCCGAGGAAGCGGTGGTGAGCTGGGTTGCGATGCAGCTCGAGCGCCCGGTGAAGTACATCGAGACGCGCTCGGAGTGCTTCCAGGCGATGATCCACGGGCGCGACCAGATCGATGACCTCGAGATCGCCGCCAAGCGCGACGGCACGGTGCTGGGCGTGCGGGTGAAGATCACCGCCAACATGGGCGCCTACCACCAGCTCCTCACGCCGGTCGTGCCGACCCTGACGATGCTGATGATCCCCGGCTGCTACGCGATCCAGAACATCGCCTGCGAGGTGGTCGGGGTGTTCACCAACACCATGTCGACCGACGCCTACCGCGGCGCGGGCCGGCCCGAGGCGACGTTCTTCATCGAGCGCGCCATGGATCTGGTCGCCCAGCGCTTCGGGCTCGACCCGGTCGAGGTGCGGCGCAAGAACTTCATCGGCAACGCGTCGTTCCCGCACACGACCGCGACCGGCCTGACCTACGACTCCGGCGACTACGAGACGACCATGGACAAGGCGCTGGCGCTGGTCGACTACGCCGGTTTGCGGCGGCAGCAGGAAGAGCTGCGCGCGCAGGGCCGGTATCTGGGCATCGGGCTCTCGACTTACGTCGAGGTGTGCGGCATGGGACCCTCGGCGGCGATGCCCGCGGCCGGCTGGGACTCCGCCACCGTGCGCGTCGAGCCGACCGGCAGCATCACCGTGCTGACCGGCGTGTCGCCGCACGGCCAGGGCCAGGAGACGACCTTCGCGCAGATCGTCGCCGACGAGCTGGGCGTGCCGATCGACCAGGTGACGGTGGTCCACGGCGACACCGACAAGGTGCAGTACGGCGTGGGCACGTTCGGCTCGCGCGGCACCGCGGTCGGCGGCGCGGCGCTCAAGCTCGCCATCGACGCGATCCAGGCCAAGGCGATCAAGATCGCCGCGCACCAGTGGGAAGCCAACCCCGACGACGTCGAGTACCGCGACGGCAAGATCCAGGTCAAGGGCGACCCGTCCAAGCAGATGACGACCGCCGAGGCCGGCTTCCTGGCCTTCATGGGCGACAAGCTGCCGCCGGGGCTGGAGCCCGGCATGGACGCGACGCGCCGCTTCGAGCCGCCCAACTTCGTCTTCCCGTTCGGCACCCACGTGTGCGTGGTGGAGGTCGACGCGCAGACCGGCGAGGTGAAGGTGGTGCGCTACCTCGCGGTGGACGACTGCGGCCGCCTGATCAACCCGATGGTGGCCGAAGGCCAGGTCCACGGCGGCATCGCGCAGGGCCTCTCGCAGGCGCTGTTCGAGGAAGTCGTCTACGACGACAACGGCCAGTTGCTCACCGGGACGCTGATGGACTACGCGATCCCGCACGCCGAGCAGGTGCCGCACTACGAGCTCGACCACACCGTCACGCCGACGACCGTGAACCCGCTGGGGATCAAGGGCATCGGCGAGGCGGGCACGATCGGCTCGACCCCCGCCGTGGCCAACGCCGTCATGGACGCGCTGCGGCCGTTCGGGGTGGTTCACATCGACATGCCGCTCAAGCCCGAGAAGCTCTGGGCGGCGATGCACGCGGCCGGCAACGGGACGACCGCCGGCCGCACCAACGGGAGCGTGGCATGATTCCGGCATCGTTCGACTACGTTCGCGCGGGGAGCGTCGACGAGGCGATCGCGCTGCTCGAGCAGCACGGCGAGGAGGCGAAGCTGCTCGCCGGCGGGCACAGCCTGATCCCGATGATGAAGCTGCGCCTGGCCACCCCGGCGACGCTGATCGACATCACCGGCATCCCGGCGCTGGACGCGATCGCGGTGAGCGGTAACCGGGTGACCATCGGCGCGCTGACCAAGCACGCCGCGCTCGCGGCGAGCAGCGAGCTGGAGATGGCGGCGCCGGCGCTGTGGGACGCCGCGAACCAGCTCGGCGACCCGCAGGTCCGCAACCGCGGCACGATCGGCGGCGCCTCGGCGCACGGCGACCCGTCGGCGGACTATCCCGCCGTGCTGCAGGCGCTCGACGCGACCTTCACCATCGTCGGCAAGGGCGGCGAGCGGACGCTGACGGCGGCGGAGTTCTTCCAGGGCATGTTCACCACCGCGCTGGGGACGAACGAGGTGCTGACCTCGATCGCGTTCGACGCGGCGCCGCAGTCGGCGTACCTGAAGTTCCACCACCCGGCCTCGCACTACGCGGTGGTCGGAGCGGCAGTGGCGCTGACGCTCGACGGCTACCGGATCGACACGGCACGGGTGGCGATCACCGGCGTGGGCGATTCCGCCTTCCGCTCGAGCCTGGCGGAAACGGCGCTCAAGGGCGTGCGGGCGACCGACGCGGACGCCGTGCGCGCCGCCTGCACCGGCGTGATCGGCCGGCACGACAGCCGCTCGGACGTCCACGCCTCGGGCACGTACCGCGCCGCCATGGCGGACGTGTTCACCGCCCGCGCGGTGG
>JASLGJ010000361.1 GCA_030150085.1 Candidatus Elarobacter sp.
ACGGCAGCACGCCCTGGACCGCGATGCGCGTCTCGGGCGACGGCCTGTTCCGCATCGCCTCGCTCTTCACCGACGCGACCCGCCACCTCTACCGCGACGTGGCCTCCCAGCTCTCGCCCAACTACCGCAAAGCGCAGTAGCACGACGTTCTAAACGGCGAGGACGCTCGGGCCGGGCGCGTGCTCGCGCGCGGCCCGGATCGCGTTCAGCACGCGCTCGGGCGTCATCGGGAGATCGCTGACCCACGCGCCCGTCGCGTCGTGGATCGCCGCCGCGACGGCGGCGGCGAACGGGACGAGCGGCATTTCCGCCACGCCGCGGGCGCCGTAGGGGCCGTTGGGGTCGGCGTGCTCCAGGATCACCGGAACGATCCGCGTCGGCATGTCGAGCACGGTGGGCAATAGGTAGGTGCTGAAGTACGGCGTCTTCACCACGCCGTTCGTCACGACGAAGTTCTCGGTGAGCGCGTAGCCCAGCGCTTGGGCGAGGCAGCCTTCGATCTGCGCCTCGACCTGCTGGCGGTTGATCGCGCGCCCGACGTCGTGGGCGCTGACGACGCTCAGCATCTCGACCACGCCGGTGGTCAGGTCGACCTCGACCTCGACCGCCTGCGCGGCGTAGCCGTAGCAGTAGTTGGGCGTGCCGGCGCCGGTGTCGGGATCGAGCGGCGTGGTTGCGGGCGGGCGGTACTGCACGGTCGCCTCGGGCGCCTCGCCGCGCTCCCACGCCGCGCGCGCGGCCAAGGCCGCGTCGTGCACCGCGCGCCCGGCCATCAGCGTCAGGCGCGAGGCGGACGCGCTGCCGGCGTTGGGCGCTTGCGCGCTGTCGTCGCTCACGATGCCGACCGCGTCCAGCGGCAGCGCCAGCGCCTCGGCCGCGATCTGGCGCAGGATCAGGTGCACGCCCTGCCCCACGTCGGCCGCGCCGACCCGCACGACCGCGCGCTCGACGCGTCCCTGCGCTGCGACGAGCTCGACGGTCGCGGTGGCCTGCTCGGGGAAACCGAACGAATAGCCGACGTTCTTGATCCCGCTCGCGATCCCGAAGCCGCGCCGTTTCGTCGCGCGCGGATCGCTCGCGCCGCGCGCGGCACCGGACATCGTCGCGGGCCCCACGCCGTGCGCGCGCGCTTCTTCGAGGCAGCGCTCCAGCACGGGCAGCGCGCTCACCCCGGCCGGGAGGACGTTGCCGGTGGCCTCGGTGTCGCCTTCGCGGTAGAGGTTGCGGCGGCGCACGTCGGCCGGGTCCAGCTCCAGCGCGTGCGCGACGCGGGCGATCATCGACTCCGCGGCCCAGTGCGCCTGCGGGGTGCCGAAGCCGCGGAACGCGCCGCTGGGCACGTTGTTGGTGTAGACCACGTAGCCGTCGGTCTTCACGTTGGGCACGCGGTACGGGCCCTGGGCGAAGATCGTCGCGCACTTGAGCACTTCGACGCTGGTCGAGGCGTAGGCGCCGCCGTCGGCGACGGTGCGCGTCTCGACCGCGACGACCGTGCCGTCGCGCAGGGCGCCCCAGCGCGCCTCGATGTGGAACGGGTGGCGCTTGTGGTGGCCGACCATCGACTCCTCGCGGCTCCACACGAGCGCGGTCGGGCGCTTCAGCTTCCAGGTCGCCAGCGCCAGCAGGGCCTGCACCGACATGTCCTCGCGCCCGCCGAACGCGCCGCCGATCTTGGCATAGCGCACGACGACCTCGTCCTCGGGCAGCTCGAGCATCGCGGCGAGCTGGCGGCGGTCTTCGTGCAGCCACTGGCCGGCCGTCTCGACCACCAGCTTGCCGTCCTCGTAGTACGCGATGCCGGCGTCGGGCTGGAGGTAGGCGTGCTCCTGCCACGAGGTCGTGAACGTGCCGCTCAGCACGACATCGGCCCGCGCGAACGCGGCCTCCACGTCGCCTTTGCGGATCTTCTGGTGCAGCAGCACGTTGGTGCCGCGTTCCGGGTGCACCAGCGGCGCACCGGGTTCGAGCGCGGCCAGCGCGTCGCCGACCAGCGGCAGGTCCTCGTACTCGACCTCGACCAGCGCCGCGGCGGCGCTCGCGGCCTCGGCCGTGTCGGCGACGACCAGCGCGACGCGGTCGCCGCTGTAGCGCACGCGCTCGCTGCAGAGCACTTCCTGGTCGGCGTCGATCAGGCCGTAGCGGTTGAACGGCACGTCGGCCGCGGTCAGTACCGCGACCACGCCGGGCGAGGCCAGCGCGCGGGCCGTGTCGAGCCGCACGATCCGCGCGTGCGGGCGGTGCGCGAAGACGGCCTTGCAGCGCAGCATCTCGTCGCGCACCAGATCGGCCGGGTAGCGCGCCGCGCCGGTGACTTTCGCGCGCGCGTCGGGCCGCGCGAACGGCACGCCGATGTGGCTCACGCGGGCCCCACGGCTTCCGCGGTCACGACGGTTCCTGCGGGCACCGCAGAACCCGCCGATACCGCCGCCTCTGGACGCGGCTCGCGGGCGGCCATCTCGCGCGCGCCCTGCTCCATCGCGTCGAGGATCTTGCGGTAGCCGGTGCAGCGGCAGATGTTGCCGCTGATCGCGGCGCGGTGCTCGTCCAGGCCGGGCGCGCCGCGCTCGTCGAGCAGCTTCGCGCCGGCCATCAGCATGCCGGGGATGCAGAACCCGCACTGCACCGCGCCGCAGTCGATGTAGGCCTGCTGGAGCGGGTGCAGCGCGTCGCCGTCCGCCAGCCCTTCGATCGTCGTGACCGCCGCGCCGTGCGCCTGCGCGGCCGGCACCAGGCACGACATCACCGCCGCGCCGTCCAGCCAGACCGTGCACGCCCCGCACTCGCCCTCGGCGCAGCCTTCCTTCGCCCCGGTCAGCCCGGCGTTCTCGCGCAGCGCGTCGAGCAGCGTCTTGGTCTGCGCGCCCGCGAGCACGCGCGGCACGCCGTTGATCGTCGTCTCGATCGTGCCGCTGAACGGCAGCGCGGTGTCCTGCGCATCGCCGCGCCGAGCGGCGCTGCCCGGCGTCTCCAGCAGCACCGGGCGGTCCGGGTAGCCTGCCGCTTCGCAGCCGTCGGCGATGCGCTCCAGGCCTTGGGCGACCAGCGCTTCGAGCGCGTCGAGGCGGTAGCCGGCGCTGCCGCGCACGTCGTCGATCGGGGCGGCGTCGGCGCGGGCCCGCCGGCCGGCCTCGGCGCAGGTGGCGGCGTCGAGCCGCGCGCCGCGCAGGAAGGCCTCCGCGCCGGGCGCGCGCACCACGGTCGGGGCCAGGCAGCCCAGCGCGATGCGGGCCGCGCGCACCGTGCCGTCCTCCGCCAGCTCCAGCACCAGCGCGAGGTCGATCACCGAGATCGCCTGCGCCCGGCGCAGGCCGAGCTTGAGGAAGATGCCGCGCCGCGCCGCGCCGAGCGCGCGGAAACGCACCTCGCGCACCAGCTCGTCGGGCCGCAGCGCCGTGCGCCGGAAGCCGGTGTAGAACTCCACCAGCGGCAGCGTGCGCTCGCCCCGGGCCGAGACGAGCGCGAGCTCCGCGTCGAGGGCGAGCAGCGGGGCGATCGTGTCGTTGGCCGGTGAGGCGGTCACCAGGTTGCCCGCGATCGTCCCGCGGGTGCGGATCTGCGGGGCGCCGACCTCGACGCAGGCCTGGGCCAGCGGCAGCATCGCCGTCCGCGCGAAGGGCGCGGCCAGCACGTCGTTGTGGGTCGCCAGCCCGCCCAGCGCGATCGTGTCGCCCGCGCGCCGGACGTACTTGAGCTCGCGCAGCGCCGAGACGTCGATCAGGGCGGCGGTCGGCTTGACCCCGCGCTGTAGCTCGACCAGCACGTCGGTCCCGCCGGCCACCACGCGCGCGGCCGCCCCGCGCTCCGCCAGCGCGCCGAGCGCCTCCCCCAGCGAGACCGGCCGGATGACCTCATGCCACATCCCCCGCCATTCGCGAGCCTGCGAAGGCCTTCTTGCGCCGTGCGCGGAGGTGTGCGCCGGCCGGATCGCCGCCACTCCGGCTGGGGGTGCCGCGGCCCGGCGGCGAACGAGCGGGGATGCCGTTCTCCGCGCGCGTTCTCCTCGACAGCGTTTCGTCGGCGGGCGTCCGGCT
>JASLGJ010000385.1 GCA_030150085.1 Candidatus Elarobacter sp.
CCGGCCGAGCCGGTGCGGGCGTCGCTCGCGCAGCTCTTCGCGCCGGGGCTGCGGCGCCGCACGGTGATGCTGTGGGCGCTCTGGATCGCGCTCGTGTTCTCGTACTACGGCATCTTCACGTGGCTGCCGTCGCTGCTGACCGCCAAGGGCTTCAGCCTGCGCGAGGCACTCTGGCTCAACCTGGCCATCGCGGTGTTCCAGATCCCGGGCTACTACGCCGCCGCGGCGCTGGTCGACCGGCTCGGGCGCAAGGTCACGCTGGTCGCGTTCCTGGCCTGCGCCGCGCTGGGCTCGTTCTTCTTCGCCGGCACGATCCTGAGCCCGCAGCCCGCGCTGGGCGCGGTGATCGGCTGGGGCGCGGTGATCGCCTTCTTCAATCTCGGCGCGTGGGGCGTGACCTACACCTACACCCCCGAGCAGTACCCGACCGCGATCCGGGCCAGCGGGGCCGGCTTGGCGGCCGGGGCGGGCCGGCTGGTGGGCGCCTTCTCGGCGGTGATCGTGGGCGCGCTGCTGCACCGCTTCGGCTCGCCCTACGCGGTGTTCGTGGTGTTCGCCGCGGTGATGCTGGCCGGCGCGCTGGTCGTGCTCCTGCTCGGCGAGGAGACGCGCGGCCGAACCCTCGAGGCGATCAGCGAACGGCGCCTGCCGCGCACCGCGCGCGAGCGCGCGGCGGCCGCGGGCTAGCGGCGCGGCGCCCAGCGGATGCCGGCGGACGTGCGCGAGGCCGGGCGGATCGAGGTGGTGCGGGGCGACATCACCGCGCTGGCGGTCGACGCGATCGTGAACGCGGCCAACCCCGCATTGGCCGGGGGAGGCGGGGTCGACGGCGCGATCCACCGCGCGGCCGGGCCGGAGCTGGTCGCCGCGGGGCGGGCGCTCGCGCCCTGCCCGACCGGCGAGGCGCGCGTCACGCCGGGCTTCCGGCTGACCGCAAAGCACGTGATCCACACCGTCGGCCCGGTCTGGCACGGCGGACACGCCGGCGAGCCGGCCCTGCTCGCGAGCGCGTATCGCGCGTCGCTGCTGGCGGCGGAGCGCGTCGGCGCGCGCAGCGTCGCCTTCCCGGCGATCTCGACCGGCGTCTACGGCTACCCGCTCGAGGCCGCGACGCGCGTTGCGGTCGACACGGTGCGCGCGTTCCTGGCCGAGCACGCGCTGCCCGAACGGGTGATCTTCTGCTGCTTCAGCGCGCAGGCGGAAGCAGCGTACCGCGCGGCGCTGGCCTAGAGCCGGCCGACCTTGGCGAAGATCTCGTCCCAGTCGAGGGCGAGATCGTCGTACGGCGCGAGCGGCATGACGCCGCGCGCGTCGCGCTCCTCGCTCGTTCCATCAGCACGGTGGATCGTCACCCGGCGCGTCTTGGGCTGCAGCACCAGCACGACGCTCGCACCGTATTCCAAGAACGTTTCAACCTTGCGCCGGGTGATCGACGGGCGGTCGCCCGGCGAGAGCACTTCGGCCACGATGTCGGGGGCGATGCGCGGCTGCTCGCCGCCGCTGCCGAAGTGCGGCATGCGCGCGTACGAGAAATAGCCGGCATCCGGCACCAGCGACGTCCAGGTTCCGTCGGGACGATCGAAATAGCAGCGCACCTCGGCGCCCGCACCGCCGCGCTCTCCGGCCCAGCGGTCGAGTTGCGCGCAGATGCGCCACTCGAGCATGCCGTGCACGTCCTTCGGGCTCACGTCGGGGAGCCGCTCGCCGTCGAGTACTTCGATATAGGGCTTTTCTTCGTCCAGCGCCGCGAGCCAGCGCGGGATCGGCCGCGTAACCATCTCACGCCCAACCTATCACGCGCTCGCGCGGGACGACAAGGGCGGGCACGGCGAAGGCCCGGGCATGGCGAATTCCCACCAGCGCGTCGGCGAGGGCGCGCACAAGGTCATCGGGCTGCACGGCTGGTTCGGCGACCGCACCGCGTTCGCGGCGCTGTGGCCGCACCTCGACGGCACGGCGTTCGAGTACGCCTTCATGGACCAGCGCGGTTACGGCGGCGCGAAGGACGCCGCGGGTGCGTACACGATCGAGGAGATCGCGCGCGACGCGCTGGCGCTGGCCGACGCGCTGGGCTGGGAGCGCTTCTCGCTGGTCGGCCACTCGATGGGCGGCAAGGCGATCCAGCAGGTGCTGGCCGAGGCCCCGCAGCGGGTGCGCGCGCTGGTCGGGATCGCGCCCGTGCCGGCGAGCGGCGTGCCGTTCGACGAGCAGGGCTGGGCGCTGTTCTCCGGCGCCGCGGACGCGCCCGCGAACCGGCGCGCGATCATCGACTTCACCACCGGCAACCGGCTCACCGGGGTCTGGCTGGACGCGATGGTCGCCAACTCGCTGCGCGTGTCGACCCGCGACGCCTTCGCGGCCTACCTCGATTCGTGGGCCAAGGACGATTTCCACGAGCGCATCGCGGGCAACCCCGTGCCCGTGCAGCTCCTGGTCGGCGAGCACGACCCCGCGCTGGGCGCGGCGACGATGGAGCAGACCTGGCTGCGCTGGTATCCCAACGCCAAGCTGGCGACTCTGGCCAACGCCGGTCACTACCCGGCCGACGAGACCCCGATCGCGCTGGCGACCGCGATCGAATCGTTCCTGCGCGACGTTCCCTAGCCATGACGCGCACGATCATCTCGACGGCAGCCGCGCTGCTCGGCGCGGCGGCGCTCGCGGCGCTGCCGGCCGCGGCCCAGGGGCCGGCCACCATCACCGGTCAGGTGTACGCCTGCGAGACGGGGCAACCGCTGGCGAACGCCGCCGTGCGGCTGCGCGGGCTCGACGACGGGCAGGTCATCACGCTCACCAGCGGGCGCGACGGGTACTTCGGGCGGGTCGGGCTGATGCCCGGGCGCTACCTGATCGAGGCCGCCGCGCCGGTCCCCGTCGCGGCGCCGCGGCGCGGGCGCTGGGTCGCTCCGACCGCCTCGCGCCTGGCCCGGGTCGAGACCGACGACCACCTGTACCTGCGCATCGGCACGGCGCCGCCGGCGTACGCCCTCGTCGCCGGTCCACGGCGCCCGGAATCGGACGGACCGACCGGTCCGCAGCCCGCTTGCGACGACCCGCTGGTGCCGATGGCCGCGCCCACCTCCGACCGGTACATCATCCACTGAGGTCGAACTCGTCTCCATGAGCACGACCGTCTCGTCCTCCGCGCACCGCTCCGCGGCGCCGGCCCCGCAGCCGCACGACTTCCTCGGCCTCGACGCGCTGATGAGCGACGACGAGCGCCTGATCCGCGACACCGTGCGCGCGTTCGTGCGCGACCGCGTGCTGCCCAACATCGGCGGCTGGTTCGACGAGGGCGTGTTCCCGCGCGAGATGGCGCGCGAGATCGGCAACCTGGGTCTGCTCGGCATGCACCTGCAGGGCTACGGCTGCGCGGGCACGAGCGCGGTCGCCTACGGCTTGGCCTGTCTGGAGCTGGAGGCCGGCGATTCGGGCTTCCGCTCCTTCGTCTCCGTGCAGGGGTCGTTGGCGATGTACGCGATCTGGGCGCACGGCTCGGAGGAGCAGAAACAGACCTGGCTGCCGCGCATGGCGGCGGGCGAGGCGATCGGCTGCTTCGGGCTGACCGAGCCCGACTTCGGCAGCGATCCGGGCGGGATGCGCACCACCGCGCGCCGCTCGGGCTCCGACTACGTGCTCAACGGCACCAAGGCGTGGATCACCAACGGCGGCATCGCCGACGTGGCGATCGTCTGGGCCCGTACCGACCCCGACGACGGCCCGCGCAGCGGCACCATCCGCGGCTTCGTCGTCCCGACGAACACCAAGGGCTTCTCCACCCGCAACGTCGAGCGCAAGCTCTCGCTGCGCGCGTCGGTCACCTCCGAGCTGATCCTCGAAGACGTGCGGCTGCCGGCCGACGCGATGCTGCCCAACGTGGAAGGCCTGCGCGGGCCGCTCTCGTGCCTGAACGAAGCGCGCTACGGCATCGTGTGGGGCGCGCTGGGCGCCGGGCGCGCGTGCTACGAGAGCGCGCTGGAGTACGCCAAGACGCGGGTGCAGTTCGGCCGCCCCATCGCCGGCTTCCAGCTCACCCAGGAAAAGCTGGTCAACATGATGCTGGAGATCAACAAGGGTCTGCTGACCGCGTTCCACATCGGCCGGCTCAAGGACGAGGGCAAGGCGCACTCCTCGCACGTCTCGTTCGGCAAGCTCAACAACGTGCGCGAAGCGCTGGCGGTCTGCCGCGAAGCGCGCACGATCCTGGGCGCGAGCGGCATCACGCTGGAGTACCCGGTGATCCGCCACATCAACAACCTCGAGAGCGTGCTCACCTACGAAGGCACGAGCGAAATCCACACCCTGATCCTGGGCCAGGCGCTGACCGGCGAGAACGCGTTCTCGTAAGCGCGCGCGGCGGCGTTCTCCATCGCTTCTGAAGCGGCGGTGAGAAAAGTCCCGCCGCGGCGATGCTTGCCGGCTCCCAGCCCGTTCCCAGGCACGTATTCATCTCCTCTTCTTCGGAGGTCCGAACACGTGAACGCGAACGAACTCCGCCTGCCGCTGGGAGCGGCGCTCGCCGCCGTGCTGGCCGCGACGCTGGGCGCGCCGGTGCTGGCCGACACGCCCGGCCCGCACCCCTACTACGTCCACGCGCTGAGCGATCTGCGCCGCGCCGCCGCCCTGGAGAACCATCCCGACGAGACCAACGTGGTCGCCGAGCAGCGCGACGCGCTGGCCGACATCCGCACCGCGATCGGCGCCGCCGCGCAAGCCGCGCGCGACGACCGCAAGGATCTCGGCGACCGCTTCCCGGTCGACGGCCCGCAGGACCGCCGCAGCCGGCTCCTGCAAGCGCGCAGCATCCTCGCCGACGCGCTGCGCGACCTGCAGCGGCCCGAGGCCAACCCGGCCGCGGTGGTGCTGCGCGACGAGGCCGCCGACGCGACCCGCCAGGCCATCGGCGCGACCGACGCGGCGCTGCGCGACGACCGCTTCGACGACCGGCACCAGGGCAGCCATCCCGCCGAGCTGCACGCGCTGACCGACCTGCGCCTGGCCCGCGCCTACCTGAACCGCCGCGACGAGGGCAACGTCGAGTACGACGACGCGCAGGCGATCCGCGCGATCGACGCCGCCATCGCCGACGCGCGAACCGCCGCCTACGACGACGGCAAGAACCTCGCCGACCACCCGGCCGAGGACGCCGGCCTGTCGCACCGCGACCGGCTGCACCGCGCGCTGGCGCTGCTGGCGCGGGCGCGGCGCGACCTGAGCGGTCCCGAGGCCGACCGCTGGGCGCGCGGCGACCTGAGCGCGGCGCGGGCCGACGCCGGCCGCGCCTACGCGTTCGTCCAGCAGGCGATCCGCGACGACCGCTTCGACGACCGCCACGGCGGGTAGCCGCTAGCGGTTCACCGCCGACATGTCGGGATAGCGGTCTCCCGCCGCCGCGCCCTTGGGCGCGATCGCGTCGAGCCGCGCGAGCTGCTCGGGCGTCAGCCGCACGTCGGCCGCGCGCACGTTCTCTTCCAGGTACTTCACCCGCTTCGTGCCCGGGATCGGCACCACGTCCTCGCCTTGCGCGAGCACCCACGCGAGCGCGAGCTGCGAGGGCGTGATCCCGGCTTCGCGCGCGACCTCGCCCACCTGCTCGGCGATGGTGCGGTTGCGGGTGAAGTTCTCGCCTTGGAAGCGCGGGTTGTGGCGGCGGAAGTCGTCGGGGGCGAGCTCGTCGAGGCTCGCGATCGCGCCGGTCAGCAGGCCGCGCCCGAACGGGCTGTAGGGCACGAGGCCAATGCCCAGCTCGCGCAGCGCGGGCAGGATCTCGTCCTCGACGTCGCGCGTGAAGAGCGAGTACTCGCTCTGCAGCGCGGCGATCGGGGCGACGGCGGCGGCCCGGCGGATCGTCGCGGCCGAGGCTTCCGACAAGCCCAGGTAGCGCACCTTGCCGGCCTGCACCAGCTCGTGCATGGCGCCGACGGTCTCCTCGATCGGCGTCCGCGGGTCGACCCGGTGCTGGTAGTAGAGGTCGATGTGGTCGACGCCCAGCCGCCGCAGCGAGGCGTCGCAGGCCTGGCGCACGTACTCGGGCCGGCCGCTGACGCCGCGCACGCCGGGATCGTTCGCATCGCGCACGATGCCGAACTTCGTCGCCAGCACCACCTCGTCGCGGCGCCCGGCCAGAGCCCGCCCGACCAGCTGCTCGTTGGCGCCGATGCCGTACATGTCGGCGGTGTCGAGGAACGTGATCCCCAGTTCCAGCGCGCGCTGGATCGTGCGGATCGACTCCGCGTCGTCGGCCGCGCCGTAGAACTCGGACATGCCCATGCAGCCCAGTCCCAGCGCGCTCACCTGAGGTCCGTTCGTTCCGAGTCGGCGTCGTTGCATCTCCTGTCCGACCCGCCCCGGCCGGTGGGCGTTTCAGGCGGCGAGCGCTCGTCGCATACCTCGACTGGACGCCTTGCCTAGAAGATCAAGCATAGTCTCGGTTGAAATGCTCAGAGTGCTCCTTTGCACCCCCTTGCACAAAAACCGAGGTAGCCCATGAAACGCTCCTTCTTGCTCGTGTTCTTTGGCGTTGCGCTCTCGCTGTGCGCGATGACATCCGCCGCTCAGGCCCAGGCTACGCGCACCTGGGTCTCCGGTCTCGGCGACGACGCCAACCCCTGCAGCCGCACCGCGCCCTGCAAGACCTTCGCCGGCGCCATCTCCAAGACGGCCGCCGGCGGCGAGATCGACGCGCTCGATCCGGCCGGGTACGGCACCCTCACCATCACCAAGTCCATCACCATCGACGGCGGCGGCGGTCAGGTCGCCTCGGTCCTCGCCTCGGGCACCGTCGGCATCACCGTCAACGCCGGCACCAACGACGTGGTGACCCTGCGCAACCTGCGCATCAACGGCGCGGGCACGACCTTGGGCACCAAAGGCGTCAACATCGTCAACGCCAACAGCGTGCGCGTCCAGAACTGCGTCATCGAGAACTTCTCGAACGTGGGCATCGATGCCGAGAACGCCGCCCGCACCTTCCTCGATGTGGTCGGCTCGATCATCCAGAACAACACGGTCGGCGGCATCCTGAGCTCGACCGCGGCGACCACCGCCGGCAAGAACCGCGTCTCGATCGCGAACACGGCGCTGCTGGGCAACGGCTACGGCGTGCGCGCGTCGCTCAACACCCGCATGCAAGTCAACAACAGCCTCATCGCCAACAGCCCCAGCGGCGGCGGCGCGATCGCCGACGCTTCCACCGCGCTGCTGGTCCTGACCGACACCACGATCACCAACAACTCGGCGGCCGGCGTTCAAGCCTCGAACTCGGCCATCGTCCACATCACGAACCTGAGCGTGACCGAGAACGTGAACGGCCTGGCGTTCAGCTCGGCCGGCCAGATCATCTCGTGGGGCAACAACCACGTGGCCGACAACCCGGGCGGCGACGGGGCGCCCAGCTCGACCATCGCGCCGATCTGATCCGAGCTCGAGCGGCGGCGCGCCCCGGTGCCGCCGCTGCTCGGCCGAGCGGTTCGTCCCCTGAAACGTCCCGCGGCGTGCAAAGCCTTACGCCGGGGCGCGGGCAAACGAGGCGCCGCCCGCGAACCCCGCCCCCGATGAGCAGGTCCGCCTCGCGCTTCCGAAAGCGCCCGGCTTCGCCGCGCGGCGCGCGCGCGGCCG
>JASLGJ010000425.1 GCA_030150085.1 Candidatus Elarobacter sp.
CGCGTCGAGCGCGGCGAGCAGCGCCGCCGCCGACGCGCGCTTGCCGCAGGCCGAGCCGCTGCTGATCAACGAACCGCCGCACGGCCCGCTCCACGCCGCGCTCGCGGCGCACCCGGCCTGGAGCGAGTTCACCCGCCAGTACCGTATGGCCGTGCGGCTGTAGCTAGATCGGGTTGGCCGAGGACTGGCTGAAGTGGTCGTTGAGCCAGGATTCGAACGAGGCTTCCCACGAGGAGTCCGTGCCGGTGCCGTAGCCGAACGCGATGCCGACGAACGGCACCAGGCTCAGCGCCAGCACGAGCTGGTTGCCGAACGAGTACGCGCCGCTCGCGTCCAGGCTGCCCGAGATGCCTTCGAGCGCGACGACCCCGCCGTTGGCGAGCAGGAACTGCGGCACCCAGCCGATCGGGATCGAGACCAGCGCGCCGTTGGCGCTGACGTTGAACACGTCGCCGACCGAGTTGATCGCGGCCGACTGGCCGATGCCGACGAACGAGCCGGCCAGGCCCATCGGGTTGCCGCCCGCCACCAGCTCGGCGGTGTTCTGGCCGAACGCGGCGATGTTGCTCGAGGTCGAGACCGGGCCCGCCGCGCCGCTGTACTTGTCCAGCGTGCCGATCTTGAGCGCGGCGTTGGGCCCTTCGCCCGAGATGATGCCCGACACCGCGCCCAGCGCGGCGCCGACCACCGCGCCGGTGATGAACCCCGCCAGCATGTGCTTGAAGATGCTCTCGGCGTTGCCTTTGCCGCCCGCGTAGCCGGCCGCCGCGCCCGTGCCCGCGCCGATCACCGCGCCCTCCACCGCGCCGATCGCCACGCTGCCCAGGAACGTCAGCGACGACATGCCGCTGGCCACCGCCAGGCCCAGCGCGCCGCTGGCGAAGCCCGCGATGCCGCCCACGATGCCGCCGAACAGGATGCCCTTCCAGATGTCGCCGCCGGCCTGGGCCGCGGCGATGCCGCCGATCACCGCGCCGGCCGCGACGCCCACCGCGGCCGAGACGAACAGCCCGCCCAGCGTGACGGTCAGGCCCGGGATCGCGAGCAGGGTCGTGCCGCCGGTGAAGTACGCCGCCACGCACAGCACCGCGATCAGCACCACGATGCCGATCACCGCCAGCACGTTCTCCCACGAGATCATGCCCGAGGGGTCGACGTAGCGCAGCGGGTTGTTGTGCCCGTAGACGTAGCGGTTCCAGCCGTCGAGGCTGAACGCGCCGCCGACGATCATGTCGGGCGCGGTGAAGCGCCCGCGCACCGGGTCGAGGTAGCGCCGCCCCAGGCACACCAGGCCCGTGTCCGCGTCGAACGTGCCCGAGCCGAAGCCCGGCTGCACGTCGCCCGCGCGCGAGTCGTGGCGCAGCGCGCCGTAGGGGCCGAAGGCCAGCCGGCGCACCTCGGCGCCGCTCGCGTCGGTGAAGAGCGTGGCGTTGCCGAGCTGGTCGTAGTGCGAGAACAGCGCCTGCGCCCCGGCGAACGCGACGATCCGCCGCCCGCCGAAGCTCACCCACACCACCGCCCGCGCGTCCACGAGCTCCAGCGACGCGTCGACCGCGCGGAACGTCGTGCCGTCGGCGGCGACGCGCAGCGCGCGCATCCCGCGGAAGTCGTAGGCGTAGCGCTCGGCCGTCGCGTCGGGGCGCGCGAGCCCGGTCAGGCGGTCGAAGCCGTCGTAGGCCAGGGTGCCGAACGCGCCCTGCGTCAGGCGCCCGGCGGCGTCGTAGACGCTCGGGTCGGGCCCCTGCGGCTGCGCGGTGCCGCCGTCGGAGTAGGCATACGCGAACGCCGCGCCGTCGCCGTAGCTGGCCGCCGTGAGCCGGTCGAGGTCGTCGTAGCCGAACGTCGCCTGCTCGAGCGGGTTGGGGGCGGCGATGCCGGTGGTGTTGCCGGCGCCGTCGTAGGCGAAGGTCTGGTCGCGCAGCACCTCGCCCGCCGGGCCGCTCACGCCGAGGTGCGCCAAGCGGCGGCTGTTCGGCAGGTAGGTCCAGGTGTTGCGGGTGCCGTTCTGATAGGTCAGCGCGGTCAAGCGCCCGCGCAGGTCGTACTCGGCGGCCTTGACGTAGCCGGGCGCGGCGAGCGGCAGGCCGCGCGGGCCGTAGGTGTAGCCGACGACGCGCCGGCCCGCGCCGGGCACGGGCTCGGGCAGCGTGGTCTGCACCTGGCGGCCCATGTCGTCGAGCACGAAGTCGGTGGCGTAGGTGATGCCCGGCCGGTCGGTCAGCGTGCGGGTCTGGGCGACGATCTGCCCGCGCGCGTCGTAGGAATAGGTCCAGCTGCCGAGCGCGTCGTCGACGCGCCACAGGCGGCTGCGCCGGTTGCGCTCGCCGTCGGGCGGCAGGGCGTCGCCCGCGTTGAGGTAGTGATAGGTCACCTCGGGCGCGGGCGCGCCGGCCAGGCCGGTCGTCAGCAGCCGGCCCAGCGGGTCGAACGTGCTGACGATCTCCTCGCCCGCGGCGTTGCGCCGGCGCACGACGTTGCCCGCCGCGTCGGCGATCGAGAGCGTCGTGCCGGTGGCCGGGGTGGCGTTGGCGACCAGCCGCCCCAGCAGGTCGTACGAGAGCACCGTGGTCACGCCGTCGGCATCGGTCGCGCTCGCGATGTGGCTCTGCGCGGTGTAGGTGAAGGTCTGGCGCAGGGTGCGCCCGTCGTGCTGCTGCTCGATCGCGACGATGCGCCCCAGCGCGTCGAGGTGCTGCACGGTCGTGCGCACCAGCGCCTCGCCCGCCAGCGCGTTGCTGATCGTCACCGTGCCGGGGCCGTAGGCGTAGCGGGTGATCGCGCCGCCGGCCTCGCTGCGCGCGAGCAATCGCCCCAGCCCGTCGTAGGTGACGGTGGTGGCGGGCGTGCCGGGCGGCGGCGGGGCGTAGTCCGCGTGGTCGGCGTAGTAGGGCTCGAACAGCTCCGCCTCGAGCCCGCGCACGTTGCGCCGCACCGCGTCGCGCACGATGAACGCGCGCCCGGCGTCGCCCTCGCCCGGCACCACGCCCGCCAGGCGCTGGCCGCGCCCGTCGAAGTACTCCACCTCGTCGAACGTCGCGGGCTGCCCGGACTGGACGCGGTACGAGGTCGCGAGCGCCGTCGGCGCGCTCGCCAGCCGGTAGCCGAAGGCGATGCTCGGCAGCGCGTCGCTGTCGCCGGGCGAGATCGTCGCGGTCACCCGGCCCAGCAGGTCGAAGGTGTCGCGGCTGGTCGCGCCCGCGCCGTCGGTCAGCGTGCCGATCTGCAGCGCGCGCTCGTCGTAGACGGCGGCGATCGTGTTGCCCAGCTCGTCGCTCATCGTCACCGGGCGGCTGCGGCTGGGGTCGTAGACGATGCGCGCGTCGAAGCCCAGCTGGCTGCGCCGGGTGAGGCTGAACGTGCCGCCGTCGGTGCGCCGCTCGTAGGCGACGTGGCGCACCCACCAGCCGCTCTCGCCGGCGTGGCGCAGGTAGCCCAGCGCCGCCAGGTCCGGCGCGCTCGCGCCGTAGATCGCGCTCACCAGCGGGTCGGTGAAGGCCAGCACGTCGGTGCGGGTGAGCTGGCCGATCGTGGCCTGGCCCTCCGGCAGCCCGGTGAAGCCCGGGCCGTCGTAGTACATCACCTTGGCGCTGGCGATCGTGCCGTCGGCGAGCGTCTGCGTCACCCGCGCCGGGAGCGAGACGACGTGCGCGGCCAGGTTCTGCGCGAACGTGGTGGTCGTGGTGACGTCGAGGTCCGGCGTGGCGGCGCCGGTGCGCTGCGCGACCATGCGCTGCGAGCCGATGTTGCCGAACGCGTCGGGCTCGGCGTAGCTGATGGTGTGGGTCGAGAAGGGCGCGGCGGCGCGCTCGTAGAGCGTCTCGGTGGCGCGCGTTTCGTAGCCCACCCCGACCCGCGCGCCGTTGGGCGCGGTCTCGATGCGGGCCGCGTACTCGTGCGTCACCACGCGGTAGGGCTGGTCCTGGTCGGGGCCGCCGTCCAGCCCGAAGACCTCCGTCTTGAGCAGGCGCCGGCGCAGCGCGCCGAAGCGCAGCACGTCGTCGCCGTCGAGCGGGCGGGCGAGGTCGGCCGGGTCGAGGCCCAGGTGGTAGGTGTTGCGCGCGCGCTGGCCCGGCACCGAGGCGTCGCCGTCGGTGATCGTGTCGACCACCCCGAAGCCGAGAAACGCCCGCAGGGCGCTGTCGTAGCGCGCCGGCCCGTACGCGTAGCGCGTCGAGGCGGTGACGCCGGTCGCGGCGTCGCTCACCCGCATGCCGCTCACGCAGTGGACCGGGAAGGGGTGGAACGTGCGCCAGGGCGTGCCGGCCGCGGCCGCGTCGAGCGCGTACTCGGTCGAGGTCCGGTAGGAGATCGCGGTCGTCGTCCCGATCCCGTTGTCGATTTCGGTCAGCAGATACGGCTTGACGCCGCCGCACAGGTCGAGGAAGACGTAGCCGCGCCGGCTGGGGCCGTCGGGCACGTTCGACCACAGCACGCCCAGCGTGCCGCTGCCGTTCAAGTCGCACAGCCGGACCTCGTCGATCCCGACCGCGGGCGTGTGGGCGATCGTCTGGGGCGGGCCGACCGCGACCCCGCCGCGGTTGTACCACACCGTCACGCTGCCCGCGTCGACGTACACGAAGTCGGCACAGCCGTCGCCGTCGACGTCGGCCAGGAACAGGCGGCTGGGGTCGAAGCCGCGCGGGAGCGCGGGCGGGGCGGTCATCTCGACCGGCGCGTCCCAGCGGCCGTGGCCGAGGTAGGGCCAGTAGCGCACCGCCGCGCCGTCGACCCGTACCAGGTCCTGCAGGCCGTCGCCGGTCATGTCGGCCAGCTTCACGTGCGGGTCGCGCAGGTCGGCTTGGGGCGCCGCGTTGCGCGGGATCGTGCGCGGCTGGGCCGCGAAGCCGCCGTCCGCGCGGTAGTACAGGGCGAAGAACTCGTCGGTCACGGTCAGCACGTCGGCCCGCCCGTCGCCGTCGAGGTCCACGAAGCGCGAGGCCAGGCCCGGCCCGGCGACCGGCGGCGCGCCGGCCAGCGCGACCATCCGCCCGAAGCCGCCCCCCTCGTTCAGCGGGACGTAGCGCGAGGCGGCCGAGGCGAACGCGACCAGGTCGACCGTGCCGTTGCCGAGCAGGTCGGCGAACGCCACGCCCGGCGCGGCGAGGTCGACCGGGCCCGGCACGGCCGCCATCGGGAGCGGGTAGCCCCAGCGCCCGCGCCCGTCGTTGCGCCACACCCGCGCCGCGCCCGCGCGCAGCTCGAACAGCTCGGGCAGACCGTCGCCGTCCCAGTCGACCAGCTCCACCGCGCGCGACGAGAACGGCGGCGGCGAGGCGCCCGGGAACGGGCCGCTGCTGCGGGTCAGCGTGCGCGGCGCGATCGTGCTGTAGCCAAAGCGGGTCGGCGGGGCATCGAGCGCGGAGCCGTCCGCGCCGTGGCCGCGCACGGCGATCGAGGCCAGCAGCGAGAGCCCGGCCGGCTCGCCCAGCGCGTAGGTCAGGTTCCACGAGCGCACCAGGGTCGGCGCGGCGTCGAGCGCGTGCAGCTCGATGCGCGCGCAGCGCCGCGCGGTGCGGACCGTGAAGCCGAAGCTGCCGTCGGCGAGCGCGTCGGGGCGGTCCTCGTAGACGAACGCCAGCCGGTAGCGCCCCCACGCGATCGCCGTGACGTAGCGCTGCGCGCCGTCGGGCACGTACTCGTACGACACCACGTCGCCCGCGGCGGTGGTCGAGCTCTCGAGCAGCCACGCCGCGACCTTCTCGCTGCCGTCCGCGGTCGTGCCGACGCGCGCCGCGGCGCTCGCCCCCAGCGCGTACACCGTGCCGGCGGTGTCGGTCACCTCCCAGCCCGCGTCCTTGCGCAGGATGCGGTAGAACATGGTGTCGACCCGCGGCCGGTACGCGCCGCCGCCGACGTCGACCAGATCGTCGACGCCCGGCATGGCGAACGCGTCCGCGCCCGGCGCGTACGTCGGCACGCCGTACGCGGTCGCGCGCTGGATCGCCATCGTGCCGAACGCCCAGCCGATCCCGAACGGCCCGTTGCCCGCCCCGCTGGAGTAGCGCAGGCGCAGCGAGGGCGCGACCCCGTCCGGTCCGGCCGGCAGCGCCAGCGGAAAGGCGTAGCTGCCGGTGCCGGTGTTGAGGTCGGTCTCGAACGCGGTCCCCACGTCCGACACCGCGCCGCCGCCCTTGGGCAGGCTCAGGACTTGCGCGTCGACGCCCGAGCTCACGTCCGCCTCGTCACGAGCGCGGCGTGAAGCCGTAGCCGAACAGCAGGCTGACGTTCACGATCGGGCTCAGGTCGAGCTTGCCGGCGCTGGCGAATCCCGGGTTCGCCGCGGCGGTCATGGCGATCGTGTAGGTGCCGACCGCGCTCCCGCTCGCGAGCGCCGTGAACGGGCTCGCCCCGCCCGAGGCGAGCGAGCCGTCCGCGCCGGTCGTGCCGCTCGCCCCGGCCGCGTGCGCCGGGGTGGCCAGCGAGAGCGTGATGCCCGAAGCCGGCTTGCCGACCGTCGTCACCAGCAGCGCGACGTCGCTCAGCACCGGGTTCACCTGGTTGCGCGGGAAGTCGGACTTCTCCAGCGTGACCGTCAGCGTGCCGGTGTCCTGGAAGTGGAAGAACGCGTCGGGGTACAGCCACGCCAGCGGCAGGCTGCGCGTCCGCTGGGTCACGCCGGGCAGCGCGGCCAGGTGGCTCAGCACGCGCGCCTCGAGCGTGGGGTCGTAGCGCGCGTCGTAGTAGAAGATCAGCCGCACGTCGGTCAGCGCGCCGTAGTCGATGTCGTTGACCGCCTTGGGGATCTCCAGGTGCCAGGACGAGGCGACGCCCGCGCCCTCGAAGATGCGCCGCGCGTTGGCGTTGCCGCGGTAGAGCAGGTCGTCGCTGCGCAGCTGGAAGTCCGACAGCACCAGCGTCTCCTTGGGCTGGATGCGGTACTTCACGCCCGGCGTGCCGCCGGGCGGCCAGGCGGCGCTGGGCACGCGGTAGGTCGAGACGCCGTTGTTCGTCAGCATTCCCGCCAGGCCGAGCACCGGCACGATGCCGTCGACCGCGACCTCGACCGAGGCGATGCGGCCGGCGTACGTGCCCGGATAGGCCGCGTCGAAGTCGTCGACCCGGGTCTCGAAGTCCATCGTTCCGGTCTTGCGGAGCTGCGTCTCGAACAGGTACGGATAGCTCGTGGCCAGCGAGATCTCGTGGCGGATCGGCTGCTGCTTGCCCGCGCTCGAAGTCACCAGGTCGTAGGTGAAGCCCTGCACGTCGGCCATGAGCTGGTCCGCGCCGAGCAGCCCCTGGACCTCGCCGCTGGCGTAGCTGCTGCGGATCAGCTGCAGGCTCTGGTCGGTCTCGAAGTTGTACGCGGCCTGCATCAGCTTGGCCACCCGCAGCGCCATCTTGAAGTAGCGCTGGTAGAGCCCGTACATGGTCTGCGCCATGGCGTGCCAGACGTCGGGCGTGAAGAAGGACGCGTCGAACGCGGCGGCGATCTGCTGCGCGCCGGTGGCGCGCAGCTGCGCCGCGGCCACCTCGGAGCCGGCCGCGTTGACGCGCGCCTGCGCCGCGTTGGCCTCGGCCTGGGCCTGAGCCTGCGCGCTCTGCATCTCGGCCGCGGTGCGCTGCAGCTGGTCGATCTGGTACTGGCGGGCGTACTCCGCCGCGTCGAGCGAGAGCGCCGCCCCGACCGTCGCGCCGCTGTCGCTGATCGTCTGCCCCGCGCGCAGCTGGCTGAGGTAGTTCACCAGCTTGCCGGGATCGCCGTCGTCGCCGCCCTGCACCTGCGAGGCCTCGGCCTGCATGACGTTCTGGTGCCAGGACTGGCTGGCGTAGTCGTTCGCGTTGGCGCTCGCGTCGGCGGCGCGCAGCTTGGCCAGCGCCACCCCGTCCTGGTAGGCCTGCAGCTCGGCCTGCGCCGCGGCGGCCTGCATGGTCGCCGCCTGGACGTCGCCCTGGGCCTGCGCGGCGGTGGCCTGCAGCTGGACCCGCGTGACCGTGGCGTCGTCGGAGCGGGCCTGGAACGAGATGAAGCTTTGCTCTGCGTTGAGGGCCAGGTTGGTGAAGTTGACCGCGACGCTCTGCAGGTACTCGAAGGTCCAGATCGGCACGGTGTTGGCGGGCAGCCCGAAGATGTCCAGCCCGCCCTTGATCTTGGCCAGCTGCGCGCGCACGTCGGCCAGCACCGCGGCCAGCAGGGGGTTGATCGCGCTCGGCACGGCGGTGCGGGCGACCAGCGCGGCCAGCGCGGCCTTCGCGCTCGCCGCGACCGGGGCGAAGTTGGCCAGCGCGTAGAGCGCGCTGGCCGGCGCGCTGTCGTCGAGCGCGACGACCTTGGTGTAGACCGCGACCGCGCTCGCCGCGTCGCCGTCGCCGAACAGCGTGTCGCCCCACTTCAGGTACAGGTTGGCCAGCGCGAGCCAGACGTAGGGCACTTCGATCGCGGTGTTGATGTACTGGTAGCCCGCCGCCTGGAGGTAGTAGGTCTCGGCGTTGGCGTAGTCGCCCAGGGCCTGCAGCGCCTGCGCGATGCCCAGCGGGATGACGTAGTAGTACTCGTGCGGGAGCGCCAGCGCGGCGTCGGCCGGCTGCTGCGGGCGCAGCAGCACGTCGGGCAGCACCTTGAGCGCGGTGCGCGCGGCGTAGACGTTCTTCTTGATCGTGTCGGTCGAGGGGACCGTTCCGGCCGTCCACTGGAGCGCGACGACGTTCGTGCCGACCGTGACGCCCAGCGAGCGCGTCGCGTTCGCCACCGCGGCGGCTCCGCCCGCGGAAGTTGCCGCGGCGGCGGTGGTGCCCGCGGCCGGGGTGACGCGCTGCGCGCCGGCGGCGAGGGTGACGCCGGGCTGCGTCGTCAGGTTGGCGCGCGCCGCCTCGGCGATCGCGGCGCTGGTCGCGGACGTCGCGCTGATGCCGGGCGACGCGGCGGCCGTGGCGATACCGGGCGACGCGGCCGTGCTGCGGATCGTCGCCTCGCGGATGCCGAGCTTGTCGAAGGCGGGGTTGCCGAGCTTGGCGGGATCGACCGGGGTCGTCGGCTTGAGCGGGTGCGCCGTGGTCGCGGGCAGCACGTTGAGGTGCTGCGCCGCGACGTCCAGGAGCGGGTCGAAGAGCGTGAAGTCCTTGGACAGCTGCTCGTAGATGCCGCTCACCGTGAGCGGCGTGCTCGCGTCGAGGAACTGGTAGATCAGCGTCCCGGCGCGCTTGTAGGAGTCGATCGTGCTCTGGTAGCGGCCCTGCCAGTAGAGCTGGTGCGCGGCGTCGAGCGCGCTCTCGATCGCGGCGAGCGCCGCGGCGTCGGGCCCCGCGGCCGCCGCGACGTCGCGCACCAGCGTGCCGGTGTAGCGCAGGGTGTAGGTGTTCTCGGCGAAGAGCTGCACGTCACTTGGCGTTTCCGACGACCATCGTGTAGCCGCCGACGAGCTGGTTCCCGTCGTACTGCATGAGGCGCAGGACGTGGGCCTGGCCGGCGGCCGGCGGCGGCGCCGCCTTGAGCCCGGCCAGCAGGGTGGAGTCGAACAGCGCGCTGTGCGCGACCAGCGTCGCCAGGTTCGCGTTCTGCAGCGTGAGGTTGGTCGCGGTGATGCTCTTCGCCGCGCCGGCGCCGGCGCGGCCCTCGGCGCCGGC
>JASLGJ010000485.1 GCA_030150085.1 Candidatus Elarobacter sp.
GGCGCGAGCCCGGGTCCCGGCCGCGGGCGCGGCGGGTTCGGCGGCGCGGGCGGGATCTACTACGCGCCTTCACCCGGAATCTTCGTCGTACGCGCGCCCGAGCTCGGAACGGGCGGGGGGAGCGTCAAACAGTAGCTCATGGCACCGCCAGCCCGGGTCGTGGTCATCGACGACGAGCGTCACATGCGCGAGCTGCTCGAGCTCGGCCTGGGCGAGGACGGTTTCGAGGTGCGCACGGCCGGCGACGGCCGGGCCGGGCTGCAGCTCGTGCGCGACTGGCGCCCCGACGCGATCGTGCTCGACGTGATGATGCCCTTCGTGGGCGGGCTGGAGCTGCTGCCGATGCTGCGCCGCTTCACCGAGGCGCCGATCCTCATGCTCAGCGCCAAGGCCGACCTCGACGACAAGATCACCGGCCTGCGGCGCGGCGCGGACGACTACATCCCCAAGCCGTTCGAGATGTCGGAGCTGGTCGCGCGGCTGCAGTCGGCGCTGCGCCGCCCGCGCCTGGAGCAGCCCTCGATCGTGGCCTACAAGGACCTCACGATCGACCTCGACCGGCGCGACGTCAAGCGCGGCGAGCGGCGCATCGACCTCTCGGCGCGCGAGTACGCGCTGCTCCTGACGCTGGTCCGCAACCCCGAGCGCGTGTTCACCCGCGACCAGCTGCTCGACCTGGTGTGGGGCACCGACCGCGACGTCGGTCCGGGCGCGGTCGAGACCTACATCTCGTACCTGCGGGCCAAGATCGACGCCGGCTTCGAGCCCAAGCTGATCCGCACCATCCGCGGCGCGGGCTACGCGCTGCGCGCGCACTGACGGCGTGTTCACCAGCTTCGCGCGGCGGCTGACGGCTTGGTACGTCGTCGCGGCGGTGGTCTCGGTCGCCGCCCTCCTGGGCGCGCTCGCGATCGTCGCGCTGTTCTCCTACGTGCGCTTCGTCAACGACGGCATCGACGCCGACGCGCGCGAGGCCGAGGCCTTCTCGGCGCGCGCGGCGGCGCGCCGCCAGCCGTTCGTGCAGGCGGCCAGCGAGTTCGAGACGCGCCTGGCGCACAACGGCATCCGAATGGTCGCCGCTGGCCCGTTCCCGCACCGCCCCGTCCGCGGGCCGCGGGTGACCAGCCTGCCGCTCCTGATCAAACCGGACGGAACGGCGAGCCCGCCGCCGCGCCCGCCGCGCGCTCCCGCTCCGACCAGCGTCATCGGCGGGCGGGTGGTGCAGGGCGATCCGCGCAGCCTGCGCTTGAGCGGCAGCCGGATCGGCTTCGCGCTGGGCACGCTGGCCGGCGCGCACGTGACCCGGATGGAGTTCGTCGGCGGCGAGCTCGGGCTGCTGCCCGATCCCGACGCGACGCTGCACTTCGCGCTCTGGCTGCTGGCGGCGGTGGTGGGCGCGAGCGCGGCGGCCGGCGTGCTGGCCTGGCTGGTCGGGCGCTACATCACCTCGCAGGTGCTGCAGCCGCTGGTCGAGGTCACGCGCGCGCTGCAGCGCTTCGCCGCGCGCGACTTCACCCCGCAGCCGATCGCGGTCGCCGGCAAGAGCGACTTCGACGCGATCGCGCTGGCTTACAACGCCGCGGCGGCGCAGGTCGCCTCGGCCTTCGCCGAGCGGCACGCGGCCGAGACGCAGATGCGCCAGTTCGTCGCCGACGCCGGGCACGAGCTGCGCACGCCGCTCACCATCGTGCTGGGCTACATCGACCTGCTGCGGCGCAAGGCGGATGCGGGCGACGAGCGCTCGCGCCGCATCTTCGCCTCCATCGGAGCCGAAGGCGCGCGCATGCGCACGCTGATCGACAACCTGGTGCTGCTGGCGCGCATGGAGGGCCAGGACCCGCGCCCGGCCGAGCCGTTCGCGCTGGGCCCGCTGCTCGAGGAGATCGTCGACGCGCGCCGGGTGCTCGCCCCGGGCGTGCCGTTCGACCTGCGCCTGCCGGTCGAGGCGACGGTGATCGGCAGCCGCGACGAGATCCACGAAGCGATCGCCAACGTCGTCGACAACGCGCTCAAGTACGCCCCCGGCGCGCCGATCCGCATCGCCGCGGCGGCCGCCGACGGCGGGGTGGAGGTGACCGTCGCCGACGGCGGGCCGGGCATCCATCCCGACGACCGCGCGGCGATCTTCGACCGCTTCTACCGCGGCGCGACGCGCGGCGAGGTGGAAGGCTCGGGCCTGGGCTTGGCGATCGCGAAGCGCGCGATCGAGCGCGCCGGCGGCACGCTGACGCTCGCGCACAGCGGCGACGACGGCACGGCGTTCGCGTTCCGCCTGCGCACCGACGGCGTGCCGAAGCAAACGGCGGCCGCGTCCGCGCAGGTGTGACGCGCCGCCGATCGCGGTACGATTCGCCCCGGGAACCCGGCGCGCGAAACGGCAGTCAGAGGGGTCCGAGCAAGCCCTCGACCCGCGTAGCAGCGCGCCCTTTGCGGAACACGTAGCACATGAACGACACCACCAATCAGTCGCTGCGCTACGACTCCACCGGCGACTCGCTGGGCGACAACGAGAAGCACTCGCTCCAGACGTACGTCAGCGATCTGCTGGCCCTGGAAGAGCACATCGGCAAACCGCTCGACGCGCAGATCGCGTCGGACGCGACCAAGCAGTACCCGCAAGCACTGACGATCGTGCAGTCGATCAAGACCCTCAACGAGGCCCACCGCGCCGCGCTCAAGCAGTGTCTCGACAGCCTGGGCGGCCACGAGGCCGGCCCGATCAAGTCGGCCTGGTCGAGCCTGCTCGGCGGCGCCGCGGCGGCGATCGGCGCGGCGCGCAAGACCAAGGTCACCAAGTGGCTGCGCGACGACTACACCGCGCTGAGCCTGGCCGGCATGAGCTACACGCTGCTGCACGCCACCGCGGTCGGCCTGGGCGACACCGCCACCGCCGCGGTCGCCAAGCAAGGTCTGGCCGACTACGCGCGCGCGGTGATGCAGATCAACCAGGTCATCCCCGACGTCGTTCTGGGCGAACTGCGCGAGGACGGCGAGACGGTCGCGACCGGCGCGGCCGAGACGATCCGCCAGCAGACCAACGAGATCTGGAAGAGCCAGAGCAGCGTCACCCACTAGGGTGACGCCACGCGGCGCGGCCGGCGCGCGAAGGCGCGGGTGGCCGCGCCCTCGTCGAGCAGGGGTGCGCGAGCATCGTACCCGATACCGTCGCCGATGGGAAAGACGTGGGACCTGATCGCGGCCATCCTGGGCTCGGCGATTAGCTTCGTGGACGGCACGGAGGTCAACGTCGCGCTACCCGTCATCCAGCGCGAGCTGGGCGCGAACGCGGCCCAGATGCAGTGGGTCGTCGAAGGCTACGCCTTGTTCTTGGCCTCGCTGATCCTGCTGGGCGGGTCGCTGGGCGACATCTACGGGCGGCGCCGGATGTTCGTGCTGGGCGTGGCGGTCTTCGGCGCGTCCTCGTTGGTCTGCGCGCTCGCGCCCAGCGTGCAGGCGCTGACCCTGGCGCGCTGCGCGCAGGGGATCGGCGGCGCGCTGGCCATGCCCGAGTCGCTGGCCCTGATCAGCGCGACGTACAGCGGGGTCGAGCGCGGGCGGGCGATCGGAACCTGGTCGGGGTTCGCCTCGATCACCGCCGCGGCCGGGCCGGTGATCGGCGGCTACCTGGCCCAGCACGCCTCGTGGCGCTGGGTGTTCCTGATCAACCTGCCGCTGACGCTGGCGGTGCTCGCGATCGCCCTGACCAAGGTGCCCGAGAGCCGTGACGAGGCGGCGCCGCGCCACCTCGACCTGCCCGGGGCGCTGCTCGCCACGCTCGGGCTGGGCGCCTTCACCTACGGCCTGATCGCGGCTCAGGGCGGGCGCCCGGGCCCGGCCGCGCTGAAGGCGCGCGAGCGGAACAGGTCGAGCTGGACCATCGGCGCGGGCGAGCGGCGCTCGACCGCGACGAACGCCCCCAGCAGCAGCACCCCCAGCCCGAGCGCGCCCAGCGCGG
>JASLGJ010000488.1 GCA_030150085.1 Candidatus Elarobacter sp.
ATCGCGAGCTGCGCGATCGGCACCAGCGCCACTTGCCCGAACGATCCGCCCGCCACCGCGAGCGCGACCGCGGTCGCGCGCTGCGACGCGTCGGCGGCGCGGCTGACCGACGCGATGACGACGGCGAAGGTCATCGCCGCCTGCCCCATGCCGACCAGCAGCCCGAACCCGATCACGACCGCCAGCGCGTCCGGCCGGAGCGCCACCGCGCCCAGGCCGAGCGCGTACAAGACCGCCCCGCCCGCCACCACGGGCGCGGGACCGAAGCGGTCGGTGAGCGCGCCGGCGAACGCCTGCGCCACGCCCCAGATGAGGTTCTGCAGCGCGATCGCCAGCGACAGCAGCCCGACCGTGACGAGGTGCTCGCCCGCGATCGGCCCGATGTAGAGCCCGAACGTGGCCCGCACGCCCAGGCCGACCGAGATGATGAGGGCGCCGGCCGCGATCACGCCGGCGATGGGACGAAGGTTCGACATGCGCGCCGCTTTGGGACCACGCTCGTACACCCGCCTGTGTACGTGGCATGAAAACCCGTCCGGGCGGAACGGTCCGGCGGCGAGCGCGCCCGGTGACGGCCGATGCGCCCAGTGACCGCGGTATACAGGTCGGTATACCGCGGGGCCCAAAGTGGCCTGGATCATGCGATTGCGCGGACCGGCTGGGCAACCGATGGCCAACTACATCGCCGAGGTCGCGGCGGGCCTGTTCTACCGCGAGGGCCTGCACGCCGTCGGGGTCGACCGCGTCGCGGACACGGCCGGGCTCACCAAGCGCACGATCTACCGCCACTACCGCAGCAAGGACGAGCTGATCGCGGCCTCGCTGCGCCACGCCCCGCGAGCGGTGTTCCCCACCGCGGGCGACCCGCTGGAGCGCATCGCCGGGGCCTTCGACTCGCTCGAAGCGTACCTGACCGGCACGCAGTACCGCGGCTGCCCGTACATCATCTTCAGCGCCGAGCTGACCGAGCCCGATCACCCCGCCCGCAAGCTGATCGAGAAGCTGCTGGTGAAGCGCCGCGCGTGGTTCCGCGACCGCGCGGCCGAAGCGGGCCTGGTAAACCCAGAAGAAGTCGCCGAGGAGCTGGACGTGCTCTTCGACGGCGCGCTGGCCTCGGGCGCGAAACGCGGCGACCTCGTCGCCGCCCGAACGGCGAAGCGTCTGGCGCGCCGAGTGGTCGCCGCCGCGCTGCCGACCACCGCAGCACTGCCGACCGCTACGGTGCCGCCCGCGGAGCGCGTGCCCAGCATCGCCTAGCGCGCAAGCGAATCGCGCCGGCACCTCGCCGCGGCCCTTGCCACCGGGCGCGTTCGTCGCAGATGACGGGCACCATGAACTTGCACACCACGCTCCAGCTCGGCATCTACCGCGACGGCGAGAACAACCTCGACGTCCTGCAGGCGCCGCTGATCGACCAGGCCTTCGCGGCCAGCGCGCGCGACCCGCGCCTGGCCGTCACGGTCGAGGATTTCACCGCCCGGCGCGACTTCGCGCTGCCCGCGCACCTGCTGCGCAGCGAGAGCTACGCCATCCGCGCCGGCCAGGTGGACGGCAACGTCCGCGCGGCGCCCGCGCACGACCCGTCCTCGCGCGCCGAGCTGGCGCGCTTCGTCGCCCGCACGCTCGACGACGCCCAGGCCAACGGCGCGCGCACGACCTGGATCGACCTGGTCGACCATGGCGGGGGCGACGGCGGCGGGCTCGAGAGCCCGTACGGCGCCATGCGCAGCGACGACATGGCCGGCGCGATTCGCGACGGGGTCGCGCTGCACGCCCGCGCGCACCCCGAGGACGCGGGCCGGCGGGTCGACGGCGTGCTGGCCGACCAGTGCCTGATGGCGACGCTCGGCTTCGCCGACGCGCTCTCGCACGCCGGAGTGCGCTTCCTGGCCGCCTCGCCCGAGGCATGAACTTACGAACTGTCCTGCAATGTACCGCAGTTCCGCGCTCGTTCCGGCCCGGTGATCGCCTACCCGCGGCTAGGCTGCGGGTAGGCGGCGCAGCTGTCATGGTCGGCGGCCATGCTGCCAGCAAGGTGCGCGCGCGATTGTCGCTGGAACGCCTTCACGCCCGCGACGCTGGGTGGTCGGACCTGTGGCTGAAGGCGGCTGCGTCAGCGTCGTCCGTTCAGTCATTCTCGTAAGTCGCGGCGATCGGGCTGTTCGCCGTTGGAGAGCATGACGCTGCCGGAGCGAGCGCCTGTGATGCTGCTGGAGCGGGTGCACGAGATGGGTGCTGACCACGGCGACGCGGCTCGGACACGTGGCCGCTGAGCGCAGCGGCGCTAGTACTGCTAAGCGCTGCGGCAACGCCATCGCCGTCCCCCGAAGCCGCGCTGGCGATGTTTGAACGGAGGTGTTGCTTGCGCTCACCGCGTGCCGCTGCGGCTCCCGGCGACTCTGACGAGCTGGGACGTTGACCAATCTTGCGCGTGTGACCAGCGCGCACTTATCGGTTGCATTCATCGCTGTAGAAGTACGAAAGAGCAGAACGGCCATTGATTCCTTCCATGGCCGTCCTGCACAGGCTGAATTTGCTAAGTTTAGTTGCCAGCTCGTTTCGAGTGGATGCCGGCTAACTGAGAAGTTAACGCGTATAGTTCAGTGTGAACGTTCTGTGTACCGAGACGTTCGACGCATTGGTCAGCGTCACGGTCCATGTGCTCATGCCCCGTGCGTCGTTCGGTCCGGTCACCACCGGCCTGAGCGTCAAGGACGTGTCTCCGTTTAGGGTGAGCTTGCTGTTCCAATCGGCGTCGCCCTTGGTCCAAGTTTTGTGAAACGTCGCCACGCCGGTCTGGTCGAACGTCAC
>JASLGJ010000517.1 GCA_030150085.1 Candidatus Elarobacter sp.
CGGCCGCCCGCCCGGCGGCGGCCGTCGCCACCGCCCCGGTCGCCGTCCCGCCGGCGGCGCAGGCCGCGCGGGCGGTGCCGGTCGGGGTCGCGACGCTCTACCACCGCGGCACGCTGCGCGGCGGCCAGGCCCTGCACAACCTGGGCAACCTGGTCGTGGTCGGCGACGTCAACCCCGGCGCGGAGCTGGTCGCCTCGGGCGACATCGTCGTCTTCGGCGCGCTGCGCGGGGTCGCGCACGCCGGCGCGCAGGGCGACCGCGGGGCGCGGGTGATCGCGCTCGAGCTCAGCCCGACCCAGCTGCGCATCGCGACCGCGATCGCCAGCGGCGAGCCGAGCCCCAAGCCGCGCGGCCCCGAGCACGCCTCGATCGTCGGCGACCGCATCGTGGTCGTCCCCTTCGCCGCCGCCGACCTGCGGAAGGAACAGCAAGCATGAGCGCACGGCGCATCGTCCTCACCTCCGGCAAGGGCGGGGTCGGCAAGACGACGACCACCGCCAACCTCGGCGCGGCGCTGGCCAAGCGCGGCAAGAAGGTCGTGCTGGTCGACGCCGACATCGGCCTGCGCAACCTCGACCTGGTGCTGGGCGTCGAGAAGCGCATCGTGTTCGACCTGGTCGAGGTCGTCGAAGGGCGCTGCCAGCTGCGCCAGGCCCTGATCAAGGACAAGCGGCTGGAGAACCTGTCGATCCTGCCCGCCGCGCAGACGCGCGACAAGACCGCCATCTCCGAGCTGCAGATGACGCAGGTGGTCGAGCAGCTGGGCGAGCTGTGCGACTTCGTGCTGATCGACTGCCCGGCCGGGATCGAGCACGGCTTCCGCAACGCCATCGCCGGCGCGAGCGAGGCGATCGTGGTGACCACGCCCGAGGTCAGCGCGATCCGCGATGCCGACCGGGTGATCGGCAAGCTGCACGAGCGCGGCCTGCCGCTGCGCCTGATCGTCAACCGGCTGCGCCCCGAGATGGTGCGCAGCGGCGACATGCTCTCGGTCGACGACGTGACCGACATCCTCTCGGCCGAGCTGCTGGGCATCGTGCCCGACGACGAAGAGGTGATCGACACGACCAACAAGGGCGAGCCGATCGTGCTCCAGCCCGACTCGCGCCTGGCCGCGATCTACGACAAGATCGCGCGCCGGCTCGACGGCGAGCTGGTGCCCTTCACCCAGTTCAGCGCGCCGGGCTTCTTCGGCAAGCTCTTCCGCAAAGCAGGCTAGGTGGATTCGCATGCTGCGAATCCGTCGCGGTCCTCGCTTCGCTGCGGTCCGCCCAAAGGAGTAGATTCATGAACGAGATGGTGCGGCAGCACGAGGAACCGGCGCCGAGCGCGCCGCCGCGCGCGCGCGGGCGGGCGATCGTGGTCACCAGCGGCAAGGGCGGGGTCGGCAAGACCACCACCACCGCCAACCTCGGCGCGGCGCTGGCCGCGACGGGCGCGCGGGTGGTGCTGGTCGACGCCGACGTCGGCCTGCGCAACCTCGACATCGTGCTGGGCCTGGAGGCGCGCGTGCGCCACCACGTCCTCGACGTGCTCGAAGGGGTGTCGACGCTGGACGACGCGCTGGTGAGCGACAAGCGCGTGCCCGCGCTCAAGCTGCTCGCTGCGGCCCAGACGCGCGAGAAGGACGACGTCGACACCGCGGCCTTCTCGGCCCTGATCGCGACCCTGCGCGAGCGCTTCGATTACGTGCTGATCGACTGCCCGGCCGGGATCGAGAAGGGCTTCGCCAACGCGATCGCCGGCGCCGACGAGGCGATCGTGGTCTGCACGCCCGAGGTCTCGGCGGTGCGCGACGCCGACCGCGTGGTGGGCCTGCTGGGCGACGAGCGCACGGTCAAGCTGATCGTCAACCGGCTGCGCCCGGGGCTGGTCAAGCGCGGCAAGATGCTCTCGGTCGAGGACGTCAACGGCATCCTGCGCCTGCCGCTCTTGGGCGTGATCGCCGACGCGCCCGACGTGATCGTCTCGACCAACCGCGGCGAGCCGGTCGCGCTCGACGCCGCCTCGCCGGTCGGCGCCGCCTACCGCGCCATCGCCGGGCGCATCACCGGCAGCGACACCTCGGCGCCCGAGATCCCGCGCGAGAAGTCGTTCCTCGAAAAGCTCTTCGGGAGCAGAAAATAGTGGATTCGACGCGGTCGAATCCGTCGCGTTCGGCCTTCGGCCGAGCCGCACGTCGTCGCACGGAGTGCTCCTAGTGTTCGAGTTCGTACAGCGCTTCTTCGGCAAGCCCGCCTCCAGCACGACCGCCAAGGAGCGGCTGCGGCTGGTGCTGCTCAGCGATCACCTCTCGCTCGCGCCCGACGTGGTCGAGGCGCTCAAGCGCGATCTGGTCGAGGTCATCTCGCGCTACGTCGAGGTCGACTCGAGCAACTGCGACGTGACCTTCGAGCAGCAGGACAAACAGGTCGCGATGCTGGCCAACATCCCGATCCTGGCCATGCGCCAGAACCGCCCGCGCGCGACCGGCCCGCAGCCGCCCGCCGTCCCGCCCCCGGCCGC
>JASLGJ010000523.1 GCA_030150085.1 Candidatus Elarobacter sp.
TTCGGCCTGCGCGCGCGCCGCGCCGTCGAGCAGGCGCAGCGCGTCGCCCATCGTGAGCGTCGCGCGCACGTCCGCCTCGGTCAGGTAGAGCGGGCTCACGCCGTGCCGGAGGCGATCACGGTGTAGTCCTCGCTGCCGTGCCCGGCCGCGATGTAGCGGTCGAGCAGCGCGCCGACGGTCGGCACGACGGCCAGCTCCTTGCCGTGGCGGGCGGCCTCCTCGGCCATCAGGCGCAGGTCCTTGCGCGCCATCGTGGCCTCGAAGCTGGGCGGGTCGAAGTGCCCCGCGGCGATGTTCTTGCCGCGCGCGGCGAACGTGGCGCCGGGGTTGAAGTGCTCGAACAGGCCGATCGCGTCCTTGGGATCGATGCCCAGCGCGCGGGCGAGCTGGTAGAGGTCGGCGATGCCGCCCACCATCGTGATCAGCACCAGGTTGCCGAACAGCTTGAAGGCGCTCGCGCGGGCCGGGTCGTCGCCCAGCTCGATCACCTTGCCGGTCATCGGCTCGAGCAGCGGGCGCACCCGCGCGCGCAGCTCGGGCGGGCCGGAGAGCAGCATCAGCCCGGTCGCGTCGCGCGCGTTCTGCGGGCCCATGAAGACCGGGGCGTGGACGAAGGTGACGCCGCGCTCGGCCCAGCGCTTCGCCCGCTCCGCGGTCGGGGTGGGCGCGGTGGTGGTGTGGTCGACGATGATGGTGCTCTTGTCGAGCACGCTCGCGAGCGGTTCGAGCACGCCGTCGACCGCGGCGTCGTCGCTGAGCGTGAGGTGCAGCTGCGCGGCGCCTTTGACGGCGTCGGCGGGGGTGTCGAACGCCTTGGCGCCGTCGGCTTCGAGCGCGCGCGCCTTCTCGGCGGTGCGGTTCCAGACGTGCACGGTCTCGCCGCGCTCGAGCAGCTTGCGGGTGAAGCCGCTGCCGAGCAGTCCGGTTCCGAAGTATGCGATCAACCTGGTTCTCCTCATCATCAGGGGCAGTCGGGGGACGGGCGGACGGCGGTTGCCGGCCCCAGCGGGCCCGGCCGGCGCCGGTACACCGTCACCGCGCCGCGCCGGAAGACCGGCCGGTAGTGCCCGGCCTCCACGACCGCACGTACCCGCGAAAGGCCGCAGCGGGCGAAGGCGGCGCTCGGAAAATCGGCCGCGAAGACGACGTACTCCGCCGCCGGCGGCTCGTCGCCGAACACCGTCGCGCCGGGGTGGCTGGCCGAGATCGCGCTATACCACTCGTCGTGGGTGGCGACGGTCGCGCCGGCCGGCACCTGGGCCAGCGCGGCCCGCGCATCGCCCAGCGCGCGGTAGCTCGGCACGAGGTAGTGGGCCGGGTGGAGCGGGCTGAAGGCCACCAGCACCACCGCCGAGAGCGCGAAGGCGACGGTGGTCCAGCGGGCCGGACGGCGCAGCGCGGCGATCCCGCCCGCGAAGGCCAGCAGCACCCAGGGGATCCAGAGCGCGGCGTAGTGCATGCCCATTCGCCAGACCAGGCCCGAGTTGGCCAGCAGCACGATCGCGAAGCCGGGCAGGGCCAGCCAGAGCAGGCGCGAGCGGAACGGCAGGAAGGCCAGCGGCACGAACGCTTCGAGCAGGTAGGTCAGCCGGCCCACGGTCGCGATTGCCGCCAGGAAGGCCAGCGGGTGCAGCAGCGGGGCCAGCAGCAGCGCGCCCGGCCCGTGCGCGAAGGGGTAGTCGTAGAAGTGCGAGGGCGGCCAGGGCCCGACCCGCGGCAGCACGACCAAGGCGTAGAACCCGACCGAGACCAGGCCCAGCGCCGCCGAGGCGGCCGCCGCGAGGGCCCGCGGGCGGTCGCCGGCACGGGCGGCGAGCGCGGCCAGAACCGCGCCGATCAGGATCAGCTCCAGGCAGACGTCCTCCCGCAGCCCGGCCAGCAGCAGGGCGGTCAGCCCGGCCCAGCCCCAGGCCCGCCGTTCGAGCGCGAGCCACCAGCCCAGCGCCAGGGCGGGCAGCAGCCCGAGGTCGCGGAACTCGCCGAAGCCGACCGCGACCAGGGGCGGGTAGACCAGCGCCACGTAGCCGCAGCGGTCGGCCAGCGCGGGTCCCAGGCGCGGCCGAGCGCAGGCCGCCAGGAGCGGCGCGCAGGCCGCGGTCGCCAGGGCCAGCACGGCCTGCAGCACCCAGACGCTGTGGGTGGCGGCCAGGAGGGGCCAGAGCAGCACCAGGCTCGGCGACCAGTGGAAGCGGTAGTGGGTCGTGCGCTCGACCCCGTCGTGCATCCCGCCGAACGCGTCGAGCACGATCTGCACGAAGGTCCCCGTGTCGGCCCCGTAGCTCCAGTCCGCCGCGCGCACGGCAGCCAGGCCGGCTAGGACGGCGAAGGCGGCGGCACTCCAGAGGAGCAAGCGGCGGGAGGGCACCCGGCCCCGTTCGGTTCTTGCCTTCGACCTCCGCCTGTGGTAGAGTAGGTCGTTGTCGCTCCGAGGGGAGAGGCACGCGCCTTCGCGCGCCCCCGCTTTCGCCGGGCGGGGTGGCAAGAGATCGGAGCGGCTCGCGAGGCGAGTCCCTGCCGGTCGAGGCGACGACACCGGGCCGTGCCCGGCAAGATAAAACCCCAGAGAGCAGTTTTCGTTTGGCCGCCAAGAAACAGACCAAGACTCGGAAGAAGCGCGAGTTCAAGAACGTCGGGTCGGGCGTCGCGCACATCCACTCGTCGTTCAACAACACGATCGTGACGATCACCGACAACACCGGTTCCACGATCGCCTGGGCCTCGGCCGGCAACCTCGGCTTCAAGGGCTCCAAGAAGTCGACCCCGTTCGCCGCCCAGATGGCCGCCGAGTCGGTCGCCCGCAAGGCGATGGAGCACGGCATGAAGGCCGCCGAGGTCTACGTCAAGGGTCCCGGCGCCGGCCGCGAGGCCGCGATCCGCTCGCTCCAGGCCGCCGGCCTCGAGATCACGCTCATCAAAGACGTCACGCCGATTCCCCACAACGGCTGCCGCCCGCCGAAGCGCCGCCGCGTCTAAGGGAGTCGAGAAGAAGATATGGCCCGTTACACCGAAGCCGTTTGCCGCCTCTGCCGCCGCGAGACCGCGACGTCCAAGACCGGCGAGAAGATCAAGCTGTTCCTCAAAGGCGACCGCTGCCTGTCCAAGAAGTGCGCCGTCGAGCGCCGCGGGACCGCACCCGGCCAGAAGACGCAGAACACCAAGACGCGTCAGAAGGTCAGCGAGTTCGGCCGCCAGCTGCGCGAGAAGCAGAAGATGCGCCGCTACTACGGCGTGCTCGAGACCCAGTTCTCGAACTACTTCCGCGAAGCGCAGCGCGTCAAGGGACAGACCGGCGCGACCTTCCTCCAGCTCCTGGAGCGCCGCCTCGACAACGTCGTCTACCGCCTCAACCTGGCCCAGAGCCGGCCCCAGGCGCGCCAGCTCATCACCCACCGCCACTTCCGGCTCAACGGCAAGATCGTCAACGTGCCGTCGATCATCGTGAAGCCCGGCGACACGATCACCATCGCCGACCGCTCCAAGTCGTCGGTGCTGTTCCAGGCCAACGCCGAGACGGCCAAGGCCCGCCGCCACCCCGAGTGGCTCGAGTTCTCGGAGACCGATCTCTCGGCCAAGGTGCTCGTGCTCCCCTCGCGCGAGCAGATCGACACCCCGGTCGACGAGCAGCTCATCGTCGAGTACTACAGCCGCTAACCCTCACCACCATCACCGCTAGACGTCCGATCGTCGCCGGCCCGCGCGCCGGCGGCGGATAACGCAAGCGGAAAGGAACCACCACACACGTGACCGTCCTGGAAGCGCCCGCGGGCGCGCAAATCGAAGTTCGCGAGCGCCGCGAGAACTACGCCAAGTTCGTGATCGAGCCGCTCGAGCGCGGCTTCGGCATCACCTTGGGCAACGCGCTGCGGCGCGTGCTCCTGTCGTCGATCGACGGCGCCGCCGTCACCTACGTCAAGATCGACGGCGTGCTGCACGAGTTCTCCACGCTCAACGGCGTGGTCGAAGACACCGTCGACCTGCTGCTCAACCTCAAGGGCTTGCCGATCAAGCTCAACACCGAGGACCCCAAGGTGCTCTCGCTCCAGGTGAGCGGCGCCAAGGAAGTCACCGCGGGCGACATCGCGCCCGACGCCGACGTCGAGATCCTGCAGCCCAACTACCACATCGCGACGCTGACCAAGAAGGACGCCAAGCTCTCGATG
>JASLGJ010000039.1 GCA_030150085.1 Candidatus Elarobacter sp.
CGACGCGCGCGGCGGTGATCTCGCGCTCGGCGCGCAGCGCGTCGGCGCGCCGGCGCAGGCGCTCCGCGGCCGCGGCCACGTCGTCCTCGCGCGCGCGCAGGTCCGCGATCTCGGCCCGCAGCGCCTCGACGTCGGCCGGGCGCGCGCCGGAACGGGCGAACGCGGCGACCTGCATTTCCAAGCGCTTGCGGGCGGTGAGCAGGTCGGCGAGGTGGCGGCGCACCTCGTCGACCACCTCGAGCTGCAGGCGGTACGCGGCTTCGACCGAGGCCGCCGGATCGTCGAGGCGCGCGATCGAGCTGCGCGCCTCGCCCGCGATCAGGCGCGCGATCCGGCGCCACAGGCTCACTGCGGGTCGACCTTCACGATCGCCGCTTCGCCGTTGCGCGCCGGCGTCTCGCTCTCCGCGCGGGCGCGGTGGGCGAGCAGGTTGCGCGCCAGGTCGAGCCCGGTGATGCCCTGCGCCATCACCTTGCCGAGCATCTCCGACACGCCCTGCGCGCCGTTGAGCACGATCATCTGGTCGACCGAGGCGAACGCCTTGGCCGCCGCTTCGACGATCTGCGGCCACTGCTCGGCGAGCTGCTGGCCGATGACCGCTTCCTGGTTCTGCGCGAGCGCGTCGGCGCGAGCCTTGATCGCCGCCGCTTCCGCGAGCCCCTTGGCGTTGATGGCCTCGCCTTCGGCCAGACCGCGCACGCGCGTCGCCGTCGCCTCGGCTTCGCCCAGCACGCGCGTCTTGGTGGCGTCGGCATTGGCTTGCAGCTCGATCTGCCGGGCGCGCGCCTCGGCCGCCGCGATGTCGGCGTTGCGCTGCGCGGTCGCGATGGTCTCCTTCTCGTACGCCTTGGCGTCGGCCGGGCGGCGCACGGTCGCGAGCAGCTGCTGCTCGGTCTTCTGCGCTTCCAGCTCGGCGATCTTCGTCTCCTCGACCACGACCTTTTGGCGGGCGGTGGCGTCGGCGATCGGTCCAGCCTGTTTGGCCTCGGCGGCGGCGCGGTCGACTTCGGCCTGGTAGCCGGCGACCTTGATCTTGCTGTCGCGCTGCGCGGACGCCTTGAGCGCGGCCGCTTCGGCCTCGCGCGTCGCGGCTTCCTGGTCGGCCTGAGCCTGCGCGATGCGCGCGTCGCGCTGCACCACCGCGGCGAACGGCCGGGCCAGGTTCTCGATGTAGCCGGTCGGGTCGTCGATCTCCTGGATCTGCAGCGAGTCGACGATCAGGCCGAGCTTCTCCATCTCGGTGCCCGACGCGCCCCGGGTGGCCTCGGTCAGGCGGTCGCGCTCGCGGATCAGCTCCTCGATGGTGAGCGAGCCGACGATGGCGCGCAGGTGGCCGGCGAAGACGTTCTGGATGCGCGCGTCCATGCGGTCCTGCTGGTCGAGGAAGCGGCGCGCGGCGTTGGCGATCGAGGCGAAGTCGTCGCCGATCTTGTAGATCACCACGCCCTTGATGTGCACCGGGATGCCCTGTTTGGTGACGCACGCGATCTCGAGCTCGGATTCGCGCAGGTCGAGCGAGAGCCGGCGCACGACCTGCACGCCGGGGATGACGAGCGTACCGCGGCCGGTGATGATCTTGAACCCGAGCGACTCGCCCGTGTGATCGACCGGCTTGTGGTGCAGCCCGCTGATGACCAGCGCCTCGTTCGGCTCGGCGACCCGCCACATCGCGCGGAACAGCGCGATCAGCACGACGACGGCGACGATGACGACGATCGCGGCAGCCAGCGCTGAGACACCCAAAATGGTCACTGGAAACGACCTCCCGCGCCGGGGCCTCTAGGCCTCGGCGACGATCACCGTGCGCGGCGGGTGGTACTCGACGACGACGACCCGCGTCCCGATCGGAAGGGCCGCATCCTTGTCGGCCGGGTAGGCATGAAAGTGCTCGGAGCCGCCTCGTACGGGGAGCATGATCTCCCCGATGGTGCCCGGGCCCACCGCTCCCGTGACGCGACCGACCTTCCCGACGACCTGGTCCGTAGCCGATCCTCCGCCGCTTACGCCGGAATCCTACCGGGCGTATGTCCTGGGAGTTACGCGGCGGCGGGGGAATCCTCCCCGCCATGCGCGCTCTGGAACATTTTTTCGAGACGGTCCTGTGGAACAGCCGCTTCCTGATCGTCATCGCCGTGGTCGCCAGCGTGCTGGCGTCGCTGGCGATGTTCTTCGTGGGCAGCGTGGACGTGGTCCACCTCGCGGCCGAGCTGCTGCGCTACGTGCGGCCGGGCGTCGACCCCGCCGAGCAGTCGACCCTGCACGCGCTGATCGTGGCCAGCGTGGCGGAGATCATCGACGGCTTTTTGTTCGCGACGATCCTGCTGATCTTCGCGCTGGGCCTCTACGAGCTGTTCATCAGCAAGATCGAGGCCGCCGAGGCCAGCGAGTTCGCGAGCCGGCTGCTGCTGATCCGCAGCCTCGACGACCTCAAGGAGCGCCTGGCCAAGGTCATCTTCCTGATCCTGATCGTGCGCTATTTCGAGTACGCGCTGCAGCGCAGGATCGAGACCGCGCTCGACCTGCTCTACCTCGCGGTCGGGATCGCCTTGATCGCGGTCGCGCTCTACCTGAGCCGGGGCCGCAACGGCGATCACTGAGCCGACCGGGCGCCATGCGCGGCCGGCTCGACGAAGAGCCGTCCTAGCCCGCGCCGACCGTGACGCTGGCCTTGGCGCCGTCGCCGCCGACGCGGATCGTGGCGGGCGCGCCCAGCTTGGACTGGGGTACCAGTTGGAACTCGACCACCTTCACGCCAGACTCGGGGATCGCCACGGTGGTGCGGAACGGCGCGCACTGGCGGTCGCTGCAGAACGAGGCGATCCAGCGCGCGGGCAGGCCGCTCGCGGCCAGCGCGACCGTCTTGCCGGGCTTGCCGGCCACGACCAGACGGTACTTGTAGGTGCTGGCGACCGAGCCGGGCAGGTCGGGCCCGGTCCAGGGCGCGAGCGAGAGCGCGGTGCGCGCGCTGGGGTGGCCGGCATCCAAGGCCACCGTCGCCTCCTGGCCCTCCTCGAGGTACATGGCGTAGCGGCTGTCGGTCTTGGGCAGCTTCTGGGTCCAGGCGATGGTCTGGGCGAAGGCGGCCTTGGCCTGCGGGATGCGCCCGGCCCGGGCGAACAGCCGTCCCTCGTAGAGATAGGCCCAGGCCAGCTTGCGGATCGCCTTGGCGTCGCCGGGCTTGGCCTGCACCGCGGCGCGGGCCAGGCCGATGGCCTGCCCGTAGGCCACCGCGCCGTCGTCGAAGCGGCCGGCCCGGCCGTCCAGCTCGCCCAGGCCGACGTAGTTGTCGACGCTGGGCTGGATCTTGGCGAGCTGGCCCGCGTAGTCGGCGGAGCGGGCGTAGTCGTGCATGGCGCGGTACGCGGTCGAGATGCCGTCGAGCAGGTCGGGGTCGCTGGGCGCGACCGCCAGCCCGCGCTCGTACGCGGCGATGGCGTCGTCGTTCTGCTCGCGCGCCAGGGCGGACTCACCCTGCAGGCGGGCCAGCAGCACCCGGTCCGCGTCGGTCGCGGCCAGCGGCGCGAGCGCCTGCGCGGCGGCGTCGCGCAGCGCGTTCTCCTCGGCCTGGATGCGCAGGTAGTCGCTCGGGCCGTCCACGTTGCCCGCCTCGTCGATCGCCTCGAGCAGGCTCTTCACCGAGGTGCGGACCGCCGCGACGTCGCCCGCGAACGAGAACTTCGCCGGGTCGAGGAGCGCGTCGATCTTGCGCTGCGCCTCGCTGGTCACGACGGCGTTGCGCCCGGCGCGCGCGTCGTCGACCAAGCCGGTCAGCGTCGCGGACGCGATGTTGTCGATGTAGCGCGCGCGCAGCGTGCCGTCGGGCCCGATCACCAGCGTGGTCGGGAAGGCTCGGATGTCGTAGGCCTTGGCGAAGGTCTGCTGGCCGTCGATGGCCTGCGGGTACGGCACGCCCTTGGAGGCCACGAAGGCCCGCACGATCGGCGCGCTCTCGGTCGTGTCGACGCCCAGGAACGCCACGTCGCCCTTGGCGGCGAGCTTCTTCGCGGTCGCGATCAGGTCGGGCGTCTCCTCGCGGCAGGGCGGGCACCAGGTGCCCCAGACGTTGACCACCAGCGTCTTGCCGCGGTAGTCGGCCAGGGAGACGGACTTGCCGTCGACGGTGGGCAGCCGGAAGTCGGGCGCGGGGGTGCCGACCTGGGGGCCGGTGAGCGCGAGCGCGGTCGCGGCGACGAGCGCGTGAATCATGCGGTGTTCCTAGACGCGGACGAGGGTGCTGGCGCGGGCGACCGTTCGCCCGCCGGCGGTCGCTGCGATGGACACGTTCACCGCCTGCGCGGCCGCGGTGGTCGGGACGACTTGGAACTCGACCACCTTGACGCCTGCCGCGGGCAGGGTGACGGCGGTCCGGAACGGCGCGCAGACGCGGTCGGTGCAGAACGAGCCGATCCAGCGCCGGGGCAGGCCGGCGGCGGCGAGGCCGACCCGGGTGCCGGGCGCGCCGGTCACGATCAGGCGGTACTTGTAGGTGCTGGCGATGGAGCCGGGCAGGTCGGGCCCGGTCCAGGGCGCGAGCGAGAGCGCGGGCGCCGAGCCCGGCGCGACGGCCAGCGCGACCGTGCCCTCCTGGGCCCGCTCGAGGTACCACTCGCGGCGCGGGTCGGTGCTCGGGATGCGCTCGGCCGCGGCGGCGGCCTGGGCGAACAGCGCGCGAGCCTGGGAGGCGCGGTGCCCGTTGGCCTCGGTCTGGCCGTAGTAGAGGTTCGTCCAGGCGAGCTGGGCCGGCGTCTTGGCCAGCGCCTGGGCTTTGGCGAAGGCGGCCTCGACCTCGGCGGCCGGCCGGCCCACCTTGGCCAGCGCCTTGCCCAACCCGACGTACGACGCGTAGGACGGCGCGAGCGCGGCGATGCGCGCGTCGAGCTGCGCCACCCGCGCGTCGTCGCCCAGGTGGGAGACCGCGTAGGCCTGCCCGCCCAGCGTCTCGACGTCGTCGGGCGAGGTCTTGAGCGCGAGCGCGTACTGCGCGTCGGCCTCGGCCCAGTGCCCGAGCGCCGCGGCCTCGTCGCCGCGCAGCCGGGCCAGCAGCGCCTGGTCGGCGGCGCCCGAGGCGACCGGCGCGAATGCCGCGATGGCGGCCGCGCGCAGCGTCTGCTCCTCGGCCTGGGTGGCGATCAGGTCGTGATCGCGCGCCGGGTCGTCCATCGCGTCGTCGAGCAGCTCGTTGACCTTGGCGATGGCTTGCGCGGCCTTGGCGACGTTGGCCTTGATCGCGGCCGGGTCCGCAGCGGCCTTGGCCGGGGGCTCGCCGGCCTTCGCCGGTGCGACGCCGCCCGCGGTGCCCGCGGCATCACCGCCTAGACCGTACTGCGCGGGAGCGAGCATGGCGTCGAGCTGCTGCTGGAAGGCGCTGGTCAGCACGCCGTTCTCGCCGCGCTGCGCCGCGGCGATGTACGCCCGCAGCTGCGCCGCCGGTAGGAGGTTGTCGGCGTGGCGCGCGCGGAGCACGCCGCGCGGGTCGATCACGAAGGTGGTCGGGTAGTTGCGGATCTCGTAGGCCCGGGCGAAGTCGCTCGTGCCGGTGGTGACGGCCTGCGGGTACGGGATGCCCTTGGCGGCCGAGAAGGCGCGCACCACGCTCGCGGTCTCGGTCGTGTCGACGCCCAGGAACGCCACCTTGCCCGCGTCGCGCTTGGCCTCGGCGACGAGGTCCGGCGTCTCCAGCCGGCACGGCGGGCACCACGACCCCCACACGTTGACGACCAGCGTCCGGCCGCGGTAATCGGCCAGCCGCACCCGCTTGCCGTCGATGGTCGTCAGCGCGAAGTCCGGCGCAGGCTGCCCCACGACCGGCCCGGGCAACTGCGCCGCCGACGGCACGCCGGCCGGCGGCGCGGGCGCGGCCGCGCAAAACCCCAGCCCGAGCACCGGCACGAACAGCCACCCCGCGAGTCGCTTCATGCGCACCCTAACCGAGCGGCACTGGAGGCGGTTGCTGAGTGCGAGAATCGTGCCCGCCCCCTAGGCGGATCGCGCCCTACTCGTGACGGAGAAGTCCCGTACCGAAGCAAGCCGAACAAGTTAGTCCCCGCTCTCTGCGCGCCGAAGATGACGAAGATCTCTGGCTACTAAACTAGCCATGCACGCTAACCATATTTCGGCCGTAGATTCCCAAGGAGTGATCCTTGACAGTACTGAAGCCGTGCCAATGGCCCCTGAACCTCAGTCGTTGGTTGCGTCTGCGCAACAAATCGCCACTGCTTCGGAAGCGCAAGCCGTAACTACCATAGCGGAGCGTAAGTGTCTCGTTTTGATTGATGGTCAGAATTTTTTTAAGACCACCCAAGAGATCTGGGGCTTCAACAAGTGGTTTTATGATCCGCGGTCGTTGGCCGAATTGGCATGTTCACGTATCGGTTCGACGGTCGCCGAAGTTCGGATGTACACCGGTGTTCCGAAGTGGGACCGGGATCGCGGACTGCGGCAAATGTGGGAGCGTAAATTCTCTATCTATCGAGATACTCGAAAGGTGCATATTGAAACGCGCGAGCTAGCGTACTATAAAAGTGGGCCCGTCGAAAAAGGAATCGACGTGCTGATCGCCGTGGATCTCATATTAGCCCTCGTGAAGGGAGGCATTGATGACGTTATCGTTTTCAGCCAAGACAGTGATCTTTCCGAGGCTGTGCGGCGCG
>JASLGJ010000553.1 GCA_030150085.1 Candidatus Elarobacter sp.
GCGCGCGCTCGCCGCGCGATGGTGCCGCCGCCGACGGCACCGCGCTCGCGAGCACGTCGTAGACCAGCTGCACGGTGGCGAGGTCGCGGGCGAAGGGGCCGACGGTGTCCAGCCCGAGCGCGAGCGGGACGATGTCGTCCAGCGGCAGCGCGCCGGTCGCGGGGCGCAGGCCGCTGATGCCGTTGAGCGCGGAGGGGATGCGGATCGAACCGATCGTGTCGGTGCCCAGCGCGATGTCGGCCAAGCCGGCGGCGACCGCCGCGCCCGAGCCGCCGCTGGAGCCGCCCGGCGTGCGGGCCGGGTCCCAGGCGTTGCCGGTGCGCCCGAAGTGCGGGTTCTCGGTCGTCACGCCCCAGGCGAACTCGTGCGTGCTGGCCTTGCCGACCACCAGCGCGCCGGCCGCGCGCAGCGCCGCGACGACCGGGGCGTCGCGCTCCGGATCGCGGCGGAAGAAGCCCGAGCCGGCCCGGGTCGGCAGGCCCGCGACGTCGATCAGATCCTTGACGGCCAGCGCGCGCCCGTGCAGCGGCCCGCGCTCCCCGGGCGGCAGCGCGTCCAGCCGCGCCGCTTCGCGCAGCACCGCCGCCTCGTCGACCGCGACGTAGCAGTTGAGCAGCGGGTTCAGCTCGGCGATGCGGGCCAGCAGCGCGCGGGCGCGGGTGCTGACGTCGGGGGCGGTTCTCATGTCGGTTGCTTCGCTCCGTGCGGCGCAGGCGGCGCGGGGAACGCGGCCGCGATGTCGATCGCGTGCTCCGGCTTCGGGGGAATGTCGGTGAAGGCTTGCGGGCGGTCCCACCAGTCGTGGCGCCGCCAGCGCAGCCGCTCCTCGCCGGGCGGTCCGGGCAGGCCCAGCCGCAGCGCGTCGGCGTACGCGCCCAGATAGCGGTCCACCATGCGCTCGGTGCTGAACGCCGTCTCGACCCGCGCCCGGCAGGCGCCGCGATCCAGGCCGGCCAGCTCGGGCACGCGCGCGACCGCGTCGTCCACCCCGTCGCACAAAAAACCGGTCTGCCCGTCGACGACGATCTCGGGGATCGAGCCCATGCGCGCGCCGAGCACCGGCGTGCCGCAGGCCATCGCCTCGATCAGGGTCAGGCCGAAGCGCTCCGGGCGGGTCGTCATGTGGACCAGCGCCAGCGCGCCGCCGACCAGCGCGTCGCGCGCCTTGCCCTTGACGTGGCCCAGGAACTGCACCGCGTCGCCGTCGACGTGCGGCGCGACCAGCTCGCGGAAGTACGCCTCGTCCTGCGGGATGCCGGCCAGCTTCAGGCGCACGCCGGCGCGCTTGGCGATCTCGATCGCGAGGTGCGCGCCCTTCTCGGGGTGGAAGCGCGCCAGGAACAGCAGATAGTCGCCGGCCTCGGCGCGGAAGGTCCACTCGCCGGGATCGATGCCGTTGTAGGTGGTGGCGAGGTAGTCCAGCCCGGGGTCGCGGTCGGCGTCGCTGATCGAGCAGTAGAACGAGCGCGCCGCACCGGCGTAGTACGCGCCCAGGATCGGCGGCGCGGAGAAGCCGTGCACGGTGGTGAGCAGCGGCGGCGCGCTCGTGCCGAGCGCGTGCAGGAGCGGCTTCCAGTCGAGGTTGTTGTGGATCAGGTCGAACTCGCGCGCGCGCGCGAAGCACGCCGCGATGTGGATCTGCTCGAGCACGCCGCCGTCCAGCGCGGGGTCCTCGCCGATGCCGACGGGGACGACGGAGGCGAGCTTGCCGGGGCTGCGCGAGTTGCCGGTCGCGAACAGGGTCACGTCCAGCCCGCGCGCGGCCAGTCCCGAGGCGATGTTGGAGGCGACCTGCTCCCAGGGCCCGTAGCCGGGCGGCGGCGTGGGCCACGAGATCGGGGCCAGCACCGCCACGCGCAGACCGCGCATGTCCATGCCGCTCGGATACGGGGCCGGGCGGCCGCGCTCATGCCGTGCCCGGCGCGTGCCGATGTACGAGGGGTTGGGCGCCCGAGCCGCTGGTGCGGGCGCGACCCCGTCGTCAGGAGGACCTTCATGGCGCTCGCTTTCCGCACGCGCAAACCGCTCCCGTCGCTCTTCGCCGCCGCGCCGCTCGGCGCGGCCCCGCCCGACGGTGCGCGCGAGCGCGAAGTCTACACCGAGTACGTCTTCCCGGTCGCCGGGCAGGGCACGGTCTCGTTCACGATCGCGGCCGACGGCCCGTTCCGCATCGTGCTCAACGACGAGAAGGCGCCGGCCGGCCCGGACCGCCCCGTGATCGTGCTCGACATGGGCCTGACCGCGACGGCGTTCCGCAACCGCGACGACGACGCGCCCGCGTCGGTCATCGCCTCGAGCTCCGACCCCCGCGCGCTGCTCGTGCCAGGCGTCTCGATTCCGTACTGGTTCAGCCTCGACACCAACAACCGCCGCCTGCGCTTCGGCAAGGGCGAGATGCTGCCGCAGCTCACCCTGCTCGAGGCGGACCTGCCGCCCGCGCCCGATCCCGCGACGAACTGCGCCGACCCGTACGCCTACATCGCCACGCTGCGCTACGTCGCGCTGGGCGGCACGCCGCTGCCGCAGCCCAGCGCGCACTTCCTGTGGCCGGTCCCGGTCACCGTCGGCCTGCCGGGCCTGGTGGTGCCGTCCGACGCGATCACGCTCGAGGACATCGCCACCAACCGCTGCACGGTCAGCGCCAGCCTCGACCAGGCCGCGCAGGTGCTCTACGGCACCGTCGCCGGGCGCGGCATCCAGCTCGACACGCCGGATTTCCCCGATTTCTCGGCCGCGATCGACTACAGCATCATGACGCCCGGCTGCTGGTGCCACGAGACGCTCGCGGCGAAGGCCGACGAGTTCGGCAAGCCCAACCCCGACGAGACCTACCTGCGCATCACGATCGGCCCCAACCAGGGCGACTCGCCCGGCTCGCCCTACGTGCTCGAGATCTGGCCCGGCGGCCACTACTCGCCGATCCACGACCACGGCGACGCGGCGGCGATCATCAAGGTGCTGCACGGCACGATCTGGGTCGAGCTGTATCCCGAGCTCAGCCCGGCGGTGCTGGACTACTACGCCGAGGCGGTGTTCGAGCGGGGCGAGGTGACGTTCTTGTCGCCGCAGTTCTACCAGATCCACAAGCTGATCAACAAGAACCCGGCCGGCCACATGACCGCGACGATCCAGTGCTACCGCTACCCGGCGACCGACACGACGCACTACGAGTACTTCGACTACATCGCCGAGGACGACACGATCCAGCACTTCACGCCCAACTCCGACTGCGAGTTCCTGGCCTTCAAGGAGATCGTGCGCAAGGAGTGGCAGGCGGCCCGGCTCGGCGCGCAGGCGGCGGTCAGCGCCGCCGCGCCGGCGGTGGTGCCGCTGGGCGTCTGACGCGGCGGGCGGCGCGGCCGGGACGGGCGCTCAGGCGCGCTCGTATGCGACGGCGCCGCCCTTGAGCACCACCCGCGGCGCGCGCAGCGCGCGGATGTCGGCGCCCGGATCGGCGTCGAGCAGCAGCAGGTCGCCCGCGGGATCGATGCGCAGCAGCTCGGCCGCCGTCCGGGTCGCGGCGGTCAGCGCCTGCTGAGGCGTCATGCCGAGCATGGTCACCATCAGCTCCAGCTCGTAGGCGTAGGCCTGGTGGTAGTTGTAGGGCGTGCCGGCGTCGGAGCCGCCCGCGATCGTCACCCCCGCGCGCCAGGCCCGGCCGACGTTCTCCACCATGCGCTCGTAGAGCTCGCCGGCCTTGCGCACCACGTAGTCGGGCTGCCTGCCGTGCTTGGCGTTGTCGTGGATGCAGCTCACCGCGGCGAGGGTCGGCACCAGGTACGCGCCGCGCTCCTTGAACAGCGCGATCGACTCGTCGTCGAGCAGGTGGCCGTGCTCGATCGAGTCGACCCCCGCGCGCAGCGCGTTGTTGATCCCGGCCGTGCCGATCGCGTGCGCGCCGACCACCATCTCGTGGGTGTGGGCCTCCTCGACCGCGGCGCGCATCTCTTCCTCGGAGAGCTGGCTCTGCCCGGGCACCGCGCCCTTGGTGAGCACGCCGCCGGTGGCGATCAGCTTGATCACCGTCGCGCCGGCCTTGCGCTGCTCGCGCACCCCCTTGCGGGCGTCCCACGGGC
>JASLGJ010000259.1 GCA_030150085.1 Candidatus Elarobacter sp.
GCGCAAGGGCGACCTGATCCGGGTCGGCGACCGGGTGCGGATCGACCGCATCACGCCGTACGACCGCAAGCCCGGGATCGCCGGCGGCCTGGCCTACACCTACGACAACCCCGACCGCTACCTGCCGATCGAGCGCGACGGGCACGAGCGCGTGCTGCACCTGGTCGCGCGCACCGAATCGCCGGTCGAGCGCGCGTTCGCGGTGCTGCGCATCCTGCTCTTCCTGGTCGCGATCGCGGCGGGAGCGATCCTGTTCCTGATCCGGCCCAGCATCGCGACCGGGAGCTTCTTCTTCTTCTGCCTGGGCACGCCGGGGCCGACGACGTACATCGACACGGTCATCCCCAACCCGTGGCAGCCGATCCCGGCCTGGATCGACGAGACGCTGCGCGGCATGGCGCAGTCGGCGCTGCTGCTGTTCGCGCTGTGCCTCATCGACGGCGACGAGGACGCCGCGCGCGAGCGCTTCTTCGCGCTGATCATGATTCCGCTGGGGTTCGCGATCGGGACGCTGCAAGCGGTCGGCCACTGGCTGCTGACCTATGAAGGCCGGCCGGCGCAGCAGGTCTCGACGGTCTACCAGCACATCTCGACCGGCGTCATCTACCTGACCCTGCTGGTGCTGGCCGTCGCCATCGTGCGCGGGCGCGGCGCCGAGCGCCGCCGGGCCGCGTGGATCGCCGCCGCGTTCGTCGTGGCGACGGTGGCCCGGCTGGCCTCGAGCCGCTGGTACCCGGCCCACATCCAGCCGTGGGAGAACGGCGTGCTGCTCTCGACCAGCGTCCTGCCGATCGCCGCGGTCTGGATCGCGGTGATCCGGCACAAGTTCTTCAACGTCGATTTCGTGGTCAGCCGCGGGATGGTGTTCGTGGCCGTCACGGCGGCCCTGGTCGCCGTCGCCTGGACGATCGAGGAGCTGATCTCGTACACGTTCCTCTACAACAGCCCGCTCAACCTGACGTACCTGGTGTTCTCGGCCATCTCGGTCGTGTTCGGCCTGACCTTCGGGTTCTTGCAGGACCACAGCCAGAAGCTGGTCGACCGCTTCGTCTTTCGCGACCGCCACGCGCAGCGCGAGGCGCTGGAGATGATCGGCGGCTACATCCTCGACGCCGAGGCCACCGAGGACGTCTACCGCGCCCTGCTGCACGACGCCGCGCACGCGCTCAGCCTCTCGTTCGGCGGCATCCTGACCCGGCGCGCCGACGGCAGCTTCGAGCTGGCCGAGAGCGAGAACTGGCCGCCCGACTGCGAGGTCCGCCTGGCGCCGGGCGACGAGCTGATCCGCGCCATCAGCTCGTCGCGCAACGCGCTCAACTTCTCGGGCAAGCAGTCGCGCCTGATCACGCGCACGTTCCCCAACGAGCGGCTGGTGTTTGCCGCGCCGCTCATCACCGACCGCCGGGTCAGCGCGATCGTCGTGTACGGCCACAACGTGAGCGGCCTGGACCTCGACCCCGACGAGCGCGAGCTCCTGGTCCGGGTCGTCGGCAACGCCTCGATCGCGCTCTCGGCGATCGAGCTGGCCCGCTACCGCGCCGCCGCCACCGCGGATCGGCCGCAGGCCGAATCCCTAGCGGACCGCAGCGAAGCGAGGACCGCCACGGCGGATCGGCCGCAGGCCGAACGCGAAGGATTCGCCGCAGGCGAATCCACTAGTGCCCCACTCCTTGGTAGCGGTTGAGGCCGAGGCGCCAGAACAGGTAGGCGACGGTCACGAAGGCCAGGCCGATCAGCGGCGTGAGCAGCCCGACTCCCGGCGCCAGGCCCAGCCCGTTCTCGGCCTTGTGCAGGAAGAACGTGGCCGGGAAATAGTTCATGAACGCGAACGGGAACACGACCGTGAGCAGCAGCCGCACGCCGCGCGAGTAGATCCCGATCGGGTAGCGGGTGAACTCCTGTTCGAGCTGGAGCACGATCCAGCGCAACGCGTCGACCCGCACGAACCAGAACGCCACCGTGGCGATCATCAGGTCGAGCCCGAGGTCGATCAGCGCGCCCCCGAGCGCCACCAGCGGCACGAAGACCACGAACACCGCGTCGACCCGCACGCCGCTGTACCAGGTCGCCGCCGCGAAGGTGCCCAGCGCCAGCACCAGCTCGTCGGGGAAGACCTGGCCCGGCGTCGCGACGACCTGGAACAGCGGGTCGAGCGGGCGCACCAGCAGCCGGTCGAACTCGCCGTCGCGGATGTGCTCGGGGATGTCGCCCACGTTCGAGAACAGCGTGTTGTGCAGGGCGTGGCCGATCATCCACAGCCCGTACAGGAACGCCATGTCGCGGAAGCTCCAGCCGTTCATCGAGGGGAAGCTGTGCAGGATCACCGCCAGCGCGGCCAGCGCCGAGCCGTGGTAGACCACCGTGAAGGCCAGCCACAGCAGGAAGTTCTCGCGGTACTCCAGCGTGGTCAGCACGTTGATCCGCCAGTACTCGCGATAGGCCCCCCACATGGCGCGCGCCTTGGCCATCACCCGCCCTGCACGACGACACGGCGCGCGCCGGCCCGCCACATCAGGGCCGCGACCGTGCCCAGCACGACCAGCCAGAGCACCTGCAGGCCCATCACCTCGAGGTAGCGCGAAGGCGGGATGACCCGCACGTAGATCAGCAGCGGGGTCGAGAACATCGCCGCGAACGGGAGCAGCACCAGCACCTGCTGGAGCGCGGCCGGGAAGAGCAGCAGCGGCACGATCTCGCCCCCGACCAGGTCGGTCACCCAGGTCACGATGAGCTGCACGGCGTGGATCTCGAGCGTCCAGAAGGCCGTGCAATTGAGGATGAAGTTGATGCAGAAACCGACCAGGTAGCCGAGGAAGAAGCTCAGCCCGAAGGCCGCCAGCACGCCCGCCGGGGGCACGTCGATGCGCACCAGGAACAGCGCGCACAGCAGCGACGGCACGATCAGCAGGGCGTGGAAGAGCACCTCGCCCGTGCCGTCGGCGAAGAAGTACAGCGGCACCGAGATCGGCTTCATGAAGTCGGTCGCGATGCTGCCGTCGTGCAGCTTGTCGTGCAGGGCGCGGGTCTGGTCGATGTCCATCACCAGCCCCATCAGCAGGGCCACGGTCGAGTAGGTGATGATGGCGTGCAGGGGCAGGTTCTCGGGCGCGGCGTTGCGCGCGTAGAGCGCGACCCAGACCATGCGCAGCAGGTAGACCCGGATCACCAGCGACGCGATGCTGGTGAACACGTCGAAGCGGTAGGTCGCCTCGCGCGCCATCGCCACCTTGGCGAACTCGACGTAGGGCTCCAGGCGCAAGCGCGGGCGCGGCGGAGCTTGCGTCACGAGGGCGCCCCCACCGTGCCCTCGTGGTAGCCTTCGAGGTAGATGCGGCGCACGATGGTGTCGATGTCGGGCTCGATGATCGACACGTCGCTGACCGTGCAGACCTCCATCACGTGGCGGATCAGGACCTCGGCCGAGAGCGCGCGGCGGTCGAAGCGCAGCCGCACCACGTTGCCCTCGCGGCTCTCCAGCTCCACCCCGGGGATCGCGAGGCCCTCGCAGGACTCGGCCAGCGTGACGACCAGCGTGCGGTGGGTGCCGTACTCGGTCCGCAGCCGCTCCAGCGGGCCGTCGAAGATCACCCGCCCGTCGTCGATCAGGATGATGCGCCGGGTCAGCCGCTCGACGTCGGCCAGGTCGTGGGTGGTCAGGATCACCGTCGTGCCGCGCTCGCGGTTGACCTCGGTGACGAACTCCCGGATCGCTTCCTTGGCCACCACGTCCAGCCCGATCGTCGGCTCGTCGAGGTAGACGATCTGGGGATCGTGCAGCATCGCCGCGGCGAAGTCGCCTCGCATCCGCTCGCCCAGCGAGAGCTGGCGCACCGGGGTGTCCATGAAGCGCTCCAGGTCGAGGATGGCCGAGAAGTGCGCCAGGTTCTGGCGGAAGCGGTCGCGCGGCACGTCGTAGATCGAGCGCAGGAGCGAGAACGACTCGCGCAGCGGCAGGTCCCAGTAGAGCTGGCTGCGCTGGCCGAACACGACCCCGATGTTCTGCGCGTTCGCCTGGCGGTGCTCGTGCGGCACGATCCCCGCCACGCGGATCGTGCCCGAGGTCGGGACCAGGATGCCGGTCAGCATCTTGATCGTGGTGGACTTGCCGGCCCCGTTGGGGCCCAGGTAGCCGACCAGCTCGCCCGCCTCGAGCGACATCGTGACGTCGTCGACGGCGACCTTGTCCTCGTACTCACGCGAGAACAGCGCCGCGGCCGCGCCGGCGATGCCCGGGCGCCGCTTGATCGAGCGAAAGACTTTCCTGAGTTGCGCGGTCTGGATGATCGCCATGCGGCCGATTGGCTTTCCCCGGTCGGGTGGGCTGCCCTTGACGGGACTTTGACGCGGAACCGTTCATTGTCTCGTGCGGCCCGAAGGTCTTACCCCTTCCGGGAGGGAACCCGCCGGAACCGCCACACGTTGGTGGTCCAGGGCGGGGCCGTTTCGGAACCGCACCGAGTCTGACTATGAATGGGGGTGAGTGAACAACATGGCAGCGAAGAAGAAGGCCGCGAAGAAGAAGGCCGCAGCGAAGAAGGGTGGCAAGAAGTAAGCTTCTTCCCCTCAGACCCTAGGAACCTAGATAGACAAAACGGATTTTTCTGTACTCATCCATACGATCGCGCGGCCCTCACCGGCCGCGCTTTTTCGTGTTCCGCTAGCGCTCGGCCGCGGCCAGCGCGCCCAGCCGCTCCAGGCTGGCGGCCATCCCGCCCGCGATCCGCTCCGCCGAGCGGCGCAGCAGCAGGCCCGCCAGCGGGCCGCCGATCGCCACCGTCTGGGCCAGCGCCGTCCCGCCGCCGGCCGGGGCCAGCTCCCAGCGCAGGCGCATGACCGCGACCGGCCCGAAGGTCACGACGAGCGCGAGCCGGCGCGCCTCGGCGGCGTCCTCGATGCGAAAGGCCGTCTGCGGCGCGCCCTTGGGCTTGAGCGTCACCACCGTGCCGGGCGCGAGCGGGCCCTCGACCGTCATCCACTGCACGCCGGGATTCCACTCGGCCCAGCGGCGGCCGTCGAGCAGGCGCCGCCAGACCGCCTCGGGCGGCGCGGCCGAGGTCGCCGTGGCGCCGCGCTCCCAGCGCGGCGGGTCCGAGCGAGCCTTCCCAGGAACCACGAGAACTCCCCGATGGACGAGCACGAGAACCCCAACCCGATCGTCGCGATGGCGATGAGGCTGCGCGCCCGGCGCGATCTCGGCGCGGCGATCGATTCGGCGACGGCCGACCCCGCCCCCCGCCGCGGCGACGACGCGGCCTCGCGCTTCGGGGCGCTGGCCGAGGTGCTCGCGCTGGGCACCAAGCGCCTCAACTCGATCCTGGGCCAGCGCGGCGGGGTGACGTTCGTGCGGCTGGAGAGCCCGCCCCGCCTGCGCCTGCGCTTCCGCGACAAGCGGATCGCGCTCGACCTCGACGAGGCGCGCCAGCTCGTGCTGATCGCCGGCGCCCAGCTCGACGGCGAGTACCAGTTCGTCGAGAGCGACGTCCCGGCGCTGATGAACCTCTCGAAGTTCTCGACCGACGCCGGCTACCGCGACGCGTTGACCGGCTCCGAGCTGCTCAAGGCGATCTCCGCGGACGCCCAGCTGCCGCGGCCGGCGCACTTGGACGAACCCGGCCCGATGCGCTTTTGACGCCACCGCGCTGCGCCGCGCGGTCCGCCGCCTGCTGCTGCCGGGCCTTGAGCACGATCGGCCGCGACGGGCACATCGTGACCGGGCAGCGCTCGCACAGCGGGGTCGGGGCCTTGCAGATCTCGCGCCCGTGCAGGATCAGCCAGTGGTGGGCGTGGCGCCACTGCTCGGGCGGCACCAGCTTGGTGACGTCGTCCTCCACCGCGCGGGGCGTCGTGCCCAAGGTCAGCCCGAGCCGGTGCGCGACCCGGAAGACGTGGGTGTCGACCGCGAACGCGGCCTCCTCGAAGGCCACCGACATCACCACGTTGGCGGTCTTGCGGCCGACCCCCGGCAGCGCTTCGAGCGCCTCGCGCTCGCTGGGCACCTGCCCGCCGTGCTCGGCCATCAGGCCGCGCGCGGCGTTGATGATGTTCTTGGCCTTCATCCGGAAGAAGCCGCACGACTTGATGATCCCCTCGACGTCGGCCTGCTCGGCCGCGGCCAGGGCCGCCGCGTCGGGGTAGCGGGCGAACAGCGCCGGGGTGGTCTGGTTGACCCGCACGTCGGTGCACTGCGCGCTCAGGATGACCGCGATCAGCAGCTCGAAGGGGTTGCGGTACTCCAGCGCGGTCACCGCGTTGGGGTAGGTCCGCGCGAGGATGGCCAGCTCCTCGGCCGCCACCGCCCGGGTCACCTTGCGCTTGGGAAAGGGAATCGTCACGGAGCGGAACCTTCGCGCGGGCGCGGCGAATCCTAGCTCGCATGCCGTTCTTCAAGCAGAAGGACCCGACCGTCCCGCCCGGCCAGCACGTGACCGACGGCTTCCCGATCCTGCACGTGGGGGACGTCCCGCCGATCGACCCGGCGACCTGGCGCCTGCGCGTCTTCGGCTTGGTCGAGGAACCGTTCGAGCTCGGCTTCGACGAGCTGCGCGCCCTGCCCGCGACCGAATGGCGGGGCGACATCCACTGCGTGACCCGCTGGTCCAAGCAGAACACGTACTGGGTCGGGGTGAAGTTCGCCGACCTGCTCGCCCGCGCCAAGCCGCTCGGCACTGCCACGCACGTCGTGCAGCACGCCGACAACGACTACACCACCAACTTGCCGCTGGCGGAGATGACCGGCGACGACGTGCTGGTGGCGTACGAGTTCGACGGCCGGCCGATCGAGCCGATCCACGGCGGCCCGGTCCGCATGCTCGTGCCCAAGAAGTATTTCTGGAAGAGCGCCAAGTGGCTGCACGGCATCGAGCTGCTCGACCGCGACCGGAAGGGCTTCTGGGAAGTGCGCGGCTACAACAACGACGCCGACCCCTGGAAGGAAGAGCGCTACTCCGACCTCCCGTCCTGGTTCGGCTGAACGGGGCTCGGCGACACGACGCCTCGCCTACTCGACGACGAACGGAAAACGAAGACGCCGGCCGCTGAAAGCGACCGGCGTTCTTCTTCGGGGCGGCTCGGCCAAAGGCCGAACGCGAAGGATTCAGCGGAACGCTGAATCCACTAGAGCGTGTCGAACGTGCCGATCAGGGCCGCGCCCGAGTTGCACTGCACGCCGGGCAGCGCGGCGACCGAGCCCGCGGTGCAGTCGATCGCGAAGAGCGAGGTGCCGGCGGTGCTCGGGTAGTTCAGCGTGCCGGCGGTGTTCGGCTGCGTGAGCGAGCCCGAGGCGAACAGGTTCTTGGCGTCGAGCGTGTCGATCGGGGTGATCGTCGCGCCGGCGGTGTTCGCGCCGATGACGAAGTTCACGTCCGCGGTCGGGTTCTGGATCGGGCCGGCCGGCTGGGCGGCGGTGAACGTCGCGGCGGGCGCGGTCGCGCTGGTGCCGAGGGTCGCGACGTTCGAGGAGCTGTACGGCGCGGGCGTGCCGGGGTTCGTCGAGCCGTAGGCGACCGACGCGCCCAGCGACGAGGCCGCGTCGTGCATGCGGTACTGCACGCCGGTCGAGTAGTCGAAGTCCTGGAACAGGCGGCAGGTGTAGCCCGCGCCCGCGGTTCCGGCGATCACGACGGTGTACTTGCCGTTGGTCGCGAGCTGCGGGATCGGGCACGAGATGCCGGCCAGCGCGGCCGAGCTCGAGGAGGCGCCGGCGGCGCGCACGACCGCGGTGTACGCGACGTTCGGCTCTTGGATGAAGAGCGACGGCTGGCCGTAGGGCATGTTGGTCGTGCTCGGCGCGGCGGGCGCGCTCGCGGCGGCGGCGCCGACCGCGGTCAGGTAGACGTCGATGTTGCTGCCGAGATCGGGCGCGCCGTTCACGAAGCGGATGTTCGCGGTCTGACCGCCGGTGCCGACGTTGTTGCCGAGCACGCCGGACGAACCTCCGCTGCAGCCAGCCAGCGAGAGAGCGGCAGGCACTGCCACCAGAACAGCAAGACGGGTCAGAGTCATTCGAAGGGTCCTATCGGAGAGCGGGTGCGTATGGACGTACACGGAGAACGCACGAAACGTACCATTGGTCTCGCCCGCGTAAACGCGTAGCCCGTGAGAGCAGGGTTAGCGTTCGCTCGGAATTCGCTGAAGCAACTTAGCGCAAACGCACCGTTTCCGCGACGCGCGTCACGATGCCGTCGCGCACCAGCGCGTCGACGATGCCGGGGAGCTCGTGCAGGCGGTCGGCCGGAACGATCGCGGCCAGATCGCGCTCCAGCGCGTCGTAGGCGAGCGTCTGGCGTGGCGGCACGTCGCGCAAGCGGTCGATGACCCGCCCGCGCAGGAAGCGCGTCGTGCGCTCGAACGGCAAGGCGCTCTGCGGCGGCTTGCGCTTGGCGTGCGCGCGCGCCCGCTCGGCCAGCGCGTACGGGTCGACCGGCGCCGCCGCGCAGTGCTCGCGCAGCGGGCAGACCAGGCACTTCGGCGCGCGCGCGGTGCAGACCGTCGCGCCGAGGTCCATCAGGGCGGAGTTCCAGTCGTGCGCGGCGGCAGCGGGCACCGCGGCCAGTGCGAGCGTGTCGAGCGCGCGCGCGTCGGCCAGCGGCGGGTGCTCGAGGCCGAAGCGCACGCGGTGCACCACCCGGCGCAGGTTGACGTCCATCGCGGCATCGGGCAGCTCGAAGGCGGCCGCGCTGCGCGCGTTCGC
>JASLGJ010000307.1 GCA_030150085.1 Candidatus Elarobacter sp.
GCCGGCGTCGCCGCGCTCGCGGTAGCGCTGCAGGTACTGCTCGGCCAGCAGGCGCGGCGTGATCTGGTCCGCGGGATCGCGCTTCTCGCGCCGCTCCTCGAAGGCGATCGTCTTGGCCCGGATCGTCGCGTCGTCGCGCAGCGGGGCGGGCGTCAGCGCCGCCGTGGGATCGCCCCCGACGGCGTGCGCCGCGAAGGCGGGCCAGAGCGCGAGCGCGGCGAGCGCGGTCGCGATCAGGCCCAGGGCTGCGCGTCTCAGGGGCTCACCTCAGAAGTGGATTCCCAGCCCGACGTAGGGCCCTTGGTGGTTGAAGCCGACCGGGGCGTCGGTGCGCGGCTTGCTGCGGTCGCCCAGGAAGCCCGCGTCGAGGAACAGCGGCGAGTGGTTGGGCTGGATCGAGGCCCCGATCAGGTAGCGCACCTCGCGGTACGAGACCCCCAAGCCGGTGCCGCCGCCGAGCCCGGCCACGCCGTACGCGCCGCCGACGTTGGGATAGAAGAACACGTTGCCGTGGAGCGAGAAGTTCTGGTCGACGTCGGCCAGCTTCTCGATGCCGTAGCCCAGGCCGTGCTCGCGCGGCTCGAAGTTCGAGCCCCGCGTCAGGTACGAGACCGCGCCGAAGATGCGCGGGCCGATCACCTTGACGCCGGCCCGCACGTCGTAGTCGTAGTCGACCGCGGTGAACGAGGGGACGAAGCCGCGCCCCTGCGGGCCGATGCCGGTCGTCAGCCCGGCGCGCGTCTGGTACTCGTACTTGCGCGTCTCGCCGCCGACGTAGGCGTCGTACTGCCCGAGCGGCAGCTCGAACGCGGCCCGGGCCGCGTACGAGCGGTAGTTGTCGCCCTTGGTGCCGGGCGCGTAGTTGTCGTACGCGATCGGCGGCGCGACGTAGTCGCCCGCGACGTAGTGCACGGTGCGGTTGATCCGCCGCCCGAGGCTCCGCTGCGGGCCCAGCGGCGGCGAGGCGGTGAAGTCGTTCCCGCTCGACGCGGGGTCGCCGCCGTAGGTCGCGGGCGCGCTCTGCGAGCCCGGCGCGGGCGCGGTCGTCGCGCCGCCCGGCCCGGTGACGGTGCTGGGGTTCGCTTCGGCGGCGCCCGGGTTGGGCGGCGTCTGCGGCTGCGTGCTCGGCGTCTGCGCCGCCGCGGCGAGCGGCAGCGCCGCGAACGCGGCCCCGAGCACGATGGATACCAGGCGCGCGTTCATCGCGGATCTCCGAGGTAGGGGAAGCCGGGCAAGAGGTGCTTGGCCGCGGGCGTGGTGTTGTCGCTGGTCAGGCAGGGCGTCTCGCGGTTGTCGTCCTCCGCCAGGCCCAGCTTGGGAATGAGGCTGCCGTAGATCGCGCCCAGCGAGAGGTCGATCACGGGGCTCTTGGGATCGCGCCCGCCGAAGTGGCGGTAGGGATCGCCCAGGGCCCGTTTGACGCCGCGGATGCCGTCGGGCGGCACGGTGCGGATGAGCTGGACCGGCAGCCCGCTCTTGCCGTTGGTCTCGACGGCCAGGTAGCGCGCCGGTCCGGCGGCCGACAGGTCGGCCTCGATGAAGTCGGGCACGAGCACCTTGACCGCCGCGTTCGCGACCGCTTCGGAGCGGCCCGCGGTGTGGATCATGTACTCGCGGATCGACTTGGCCAGGGTCGCGTCGTCGGTCAGCGCCGCGCGGTTGGTGAGGTCGTGGTTGCGGAACGCCTCGGTCGCCTCTTTGACCGCCGGACGGCCGAGGCGCTCGACCTGCACCCACTGACCGCTCTCGTCGGTCGCTCCGCCGAAGCGGGTGTTGACGTTGCGCGCCACGTTCGCCAGCGCGGCGAGCGGCGACTGCGGCGCCGCGTCGGGATCGCCGCTCTTGAGCGAGGTCGTCGCCCAGACGTTGATCCGCCCGAGCTGCCCGCCGTCGGCCAGCAGCCGGCGCGGCAGCTCGACGACCAGCGAGAGCACGTCGTAGCCGGCCAGGAAGTCCTTCGCGTCCTTGCGGAAGCAGCCCGCGCTGTTGGGCGGCGGGTTCGGCTGGTTGGCGAAATTGCGGTCGGGCTGCAGCCGGTAGAACTGGGTCAGGTCGAAATAGAACGGGTCCTCGCGCGGTCCCGCGAAGGCCTTGATGCCGTTCCCCAGCTCGGCGACCTGGTTGTACGGAATCGCGCCCGTGCGCGCGCCGCCGACGATGCTGGTCGTCACGCCGACCGCGTTCGGGCGGGTGGGGCCGTACAGCGCGATGCGCTGGTTCGCGCCCGGCGCGTCGGCCTTGAACTGCAGCACCAGGTCTTCCGTCGCGTCCGACTGCAGGCCGATCTTGAGCTGGTAGAGCACGCCGGGATCGAAGTACGTCGTCGGCCCCAGACCGGGCGGGATGAGCGGCCAGACGTCCATCGCCAGCACGACCTTGGCCGGATCGGCGGCCGGGAAGACGTAGACGTCGGTGATGTCGGTTCCGGGACGCGCGACGGTGAGCGGCGAGTCCTGGTGATCGGAAGCGAACGCACGGGGTGCGAGATAGAGCACCGCTGCGAACGCCACCAGCGCGATCCACAGCAGTGCGGGCAAGGGAGATGCGATGCGCCGCACGGGTTCTCCTAAATAACGAGCGACGGACGAGCATTGCGCTCGGACCGATGGGCGCCACATACCGTGCTGTGACGCGCGTCATAACGCTCCGTCCGCCCGCTTCCTCCGCGCCGAATGCGCGGTTGCGGAACATCGGCCCCCCGGCGGAACATCCGCGCCCCGCGCGGCGTCGTTGTGCTCCAATGTGCCGCGCCGAACCAAGTTCATCACCACCCATCCCGAGCTGAGCGCCCGCCTGGGCAGCCCGGGCGTCGAGCTGCGCTCGCTCGAGCGCGTGCGCTCCGACGCGCCGCTGGCGGCGCGCCACAAGGGCTGGCGCTGGCCGTGCGCCTGCTCGGCCTTCGTGCGACCCGAGGGCGACGGCTATCTGTGGGTGCCGTGCGTCGTGCACACGAGCGGCGAACGGGAATGCTAGCCGCATGAGCATGCGATCGGTCCTGGTCGGCGTCGTCGCGGGTGCCGCCGGCACCGCCGCGCTGGACCTCGCGACGTACGGGGACATGGTCCTGCGCGCGCGGCCGGCCAGCGAGACGCCCGCCGCGTTCGTCCAGAAGCTGGCCCGGGACGCGGGCCTCGAGCCGCTCGCCGGGGACGACGACGCGGCCCAGAACCGCCGCAGCGGGGCCGGCGCGCTGCTCGGCTACGCCAACGGCCTGGGCGTGGGCGCGCTCTACGGCGCGCTGCGGCCG
>JASLGJ010000396.1 GCA_030150085.1 Candidatus Elarobacter sp.
CTGACCCGGCCGGTCGGCACGAAGACGCGGCCCGCGCTCGTTCGAGCGCGGGCCGCGTCCGTTCCCGGCCTCAGCGGCGGTGGATGTCGTCGATCCAGCGCACCGTCTCGGGCGCCTCGGCGACCGGGATGTCGAGGTTGACCACCACCGGCTCCTGGCCGCTGCGGACCAGCACGCACTCCAGCGGCTCGCCGGCCGAGGCGTTGAGCTCCTGGTGCGGCACGTAGGGCGGGACGAAGATGAAGTCGCCCGGACCGGCCTCGGCGGTGAACTCCAGCCGCTCCCCCCACTTCATGCGGGCCCGCCCGCGCACCACGTAGATCACGCTCTCGAGGTCGCCGTGGTGGTGGGCGCCGGTCTTGGCGTCGGGGTCGATGGTGACCGTCCCGGCCCACAGCTTCTGGGCCCCGGCGCGGGCCGCGGTGATCGCCGCGGCGCGGTTCATCCCGGGCGTCTGGGGGGTGTTGGAGTCCAGCTCGCAGCCGCTGACCACGCGGACCCCGTCGAACTTCCAGCGCTCGCCGCCGCTCGCGGCACCTGTCTCGTGCATCGTCGCGCTCGCTTGGACATCGGGCGCCGTTTCACCCGGCCCGCGCGGAGCGGACCCCGGGACACGGCAACGCCGCCGGTCCCATCCCCGGGTGTAGGCGGCCTCGCGGCTCGCAAGGATGGTCGGCGGCGTGTCGTGCCGGTCGCGGAGACCGGACCGCTCTCCGTATGCCCACGGCACCGGCTCGAAAAACGTCTTTTTTCGGTTTCGGACCGCTCGCGGCGAACGGGCTACGGCGCGAGTGCCGCTTCGGACGCCGCCGGCGGGGCGGGCATGCAGACCTGCGGGCCGAGGTCGGGAATGTCGGCCGCGTTGGCCGGGACTTGGACGGTGAAGCGGCAGGTCAGCGCTCCCGCGGTCGCCGTGACCGGGAGCGGTCCGGGCCGCACCCCACGCAGGTAGGCCACCCCACCGCGCGCGACGGTCCAGGCGCCGTCCGCGCCGGGCGCGGCGAGCGCGGTCCCGACCGGGAGCGGCGCGCCGCCGGCGTCGACGGTCTCGATCAGCACCCCGCCCGCGGGCCGGCCGCGGAAGCGGATCACGGCGGCGTTGCGGGCGTAGGGCGTGACCCGGGCGGTGATCGAGTCGAAGTCGACCGTCAGCGGCAGGTCGCGCGCGTCGAGGGTGATCTCGTTGGGCTCGTAGGGCACCAGGTCGGAGATGAAGACCCGGCCCCGGGCGTCGGTCCGCCCGACCAGGCGCGCGCCGTTGTAGACCCGCACGTTGGGAAAGCCGGGGACCTCGACCAGGCCGTAGCTGGAGCTGACCTGGTCGGTCGGGCTGAGGTGGCCGTCGACCAGGGCCAGGCCGCCCAGCAGGCGCAGGTCGTACGAGGTGCCCGCGCCGCCGGCGGAGTGGACCAAGGCCAGGTTCGCCGAGCCGGCCGGGGAGCGGCTGAAGACGTCGGCGTCGATCTCGGCGCTCGGGTTGCGCCCCAGGCCCAGGTCGTAGCCGGTGCCGAAGCCGTCCGGCGGGGCGCTCTGGTGGGCCGCGATCCGGGCCAGGCTGCCCGCGCTGCCGAAGTTCGCCTGGCCGTCCACGCTGCGGCGCAGCCCGGGGAAGAGCGAGAACTGGACCGAGCCGCCGGTCGCGCCCGACGCCAGCGCCTTGGTCAGCGCGAAGTGCCAGGTCCCGGCCCCGATCGGGGTGTCGAAGCCGGCCGAGACGGCGGTCGTGGCCGGGAGGCCGGCCTGGTTGCGGCTCACCGCGGCCAGGCTGAGCTGGCGCGAGCCGCGCAGGACCTTGTGCAGGCCGAGCGTGGCGGTGACCGACTCGCCCAGCGCGGGCCGCCCCAGCGAGGCGAAGCGCGCGCTCTGCGCGTCGACGTTGGCGAACGCCGCCGCGCCGCGCAGGCCCGAGGAGAACTCGTAGCCGAGCAGGCCGCGCAGCCCGCTCGCGCCGGGCGTCCAGCTCTGCGCCGCGGCGAAGTGGAACACGCCCAGCCGGGCCGCGACCGCGTCGCCGCCCAGCTCGACGAGCCGCACGTCGCCCGACCCCTCGGCGTGGACCTCGCCGGTGAAGCTGTTGCTCAGGCCGCGCCGCAGCGTGCCCGAGACCATGCCGCCGCCGTAGGAGCCCCAGCCGGTGCCGAAGTCGCGCCGCAGCACGCCGGCCTCGACGCTGCTCTGCGCCAAGCCCGCCCGCAGCAGCGCGCGGGTGAAGTAGAACGGGGTGACGATGGTCCGCTCGCGCCCGTAGATGTCGCGCACCACCAGCGTCACGTTGCCCTGCCCGTCGAGGGTCGGCAGGTTGGAGATCGTGAACGGCCCGGCCGGCACGCCGCGGCGCGCCTGCTGCACGTCGTTGACGTACACGTCGACGGTCGACTGGGTCTGCGACACGCCGCCCGCGCTCAGGGTCGGAAAGACCACCAGGCTGGGGTCGATGTCGAAGTCGGTCGCGCGCTGGATGCCCGCGAAGGCGGCGGGCGCGCCCAGCGTGCCGCCGCTGCTGACCGCGTCGCCGACCCGCAGCGTGCCCAGTCCCTGCAGGTTGTCGCGCTGGAAGGTCGTCGCGATGCGGCTCCAGGTCGGCCGGCCGCCGGCCTGGCCGAACTCGGCGAAGCGGTTGGTGACCACCGCGCCGCCCGGCAAGCCGGTGTAGCCCAGCGCGAAGAGGTTCGAGGTGCTGGTGCCGGGGCCGGCGCGCTGCGCGTCGAGGTCGTAGTTGAGGTACGCCCCGCGCGCGAACACGGGCTGCCCGCCGAGCTGCCCGGGAAGGCGGATCTTGGTCGGCACGAAGAGCGCGGGCGGGGCCTGCAGTTCGAGCGTCTGGGTGCTCGCGACGAGGTTGGTCTTGAGGTCGGTGAAGTCGCGCAGCGCGTAGTACGGCGTCTGCTGGTAGACCAGCGCCGGGACGTGGCCTTTGAGCTCGAAGCCCCAGGCGGCGAGGTCGTCCTCGGCCGCGAGCAGCGCGCCGTCGGGGCGCTCCAGGATCAGCGCGCCGGGGCTGACGCTCTGGCCGTTCACGAGCACGGCGTAGAAGTGCGGCGTCTCGCCCGCGGCAAGGACGGGCTGCGCGCCCAGCAGCACCTGCGCGCTCAGCACCAGCGCGGCGACCAGGGCCGGCAGGCGGCGCGCGAGCGCGCTCACTGCGGCCCCGCCGTGGTGGCGAACTTGGCCACCCCGTAGTCGCTGGTGACGTTGACGGCGAGCGGGCCCGCCGCGAGCGGGCGGGTCAGCGCGACGGTGAACTCGCGCCGCTCGCCGGGCAGCACGTACGCCCCGTCGCGCAGCCCGCCCAGCACCGTGCGGCCCTGCTGCAGCTCGAGCCGGACGACGTGCAGGTGGGTCGGGCTGGCGTTGTCGAGCTCGACCGCGACGTGGGTCGGGTCGATGCGCCGCACGCGCCAGTCGGGCTTGGCGCCGTTCTCGGCCGTCGCGGCGACGAACACCGGCACGTTGATGCGCATCGCGACGGCCATCCCGACCCGGGCCTGGTTGAGCACCGGGGCCTCGCTGACCAGGATGCGGTAGGCCCGCTCGGGGCGCGGCGCGCCGCCGGCGAGGCGGGCTCGGGTGCCGATGCGGATCACCTGGCGGTCGTTGGCGCCGATCGTGAAGACCGGCGGCGAGACGATCAGGTCGTCCGATTTGGTCAGCGTGTCCTTGCCGTCTTTCTGTTCCCAGCGGTCGAGCTCGATCTGGATCACCTTCTGCACCGACTCGTTGTTGGTCAGGGTGAAGGTGCCGATCGGCGAGCGCGGGTCGAGGGTGAGCGTGATCGGGTTGAAGCCGAACGACGCGAGCGCGGACGCCGGCGCGCCGGCGAGGAGCAGCGCGCACGCGGCCGCGCGCAAGGAATTCGCCCGCACGCTCGTCACCGTGCGCCGCCCGGCGCGTCGAGGATCACTTGCACGCTCACGCTGTCGGCGTACGCGCCGGCGGCGGCGTCGAGCAGCGGCGCGGTCTCGCCGTAGAGGTGGAACGTCATCGTGCCGCGGCCGGGGATGTCGAGCGGACCCGCGGCGCAGTCGAGCGCGCCCTGGCGGTGGCCGGCGTCGGTGTAGATCGCGTAGCGGATGCCGTCCGCGCGCGGGCCGCGCAGGCGGCAGTCGTTGGCCGAGACCAGCCGCACGCGGTAGGTCGCGTTCTCGTCGCAGCGCACGGTCAGCGGGGCGCTGAAGGTCGCGCGGTCGCCGCTGAGCGTCATGCTGCCGAAGCGCAGCGTGCCGGCGTTGGCCGCGGCGCAGCTCAGCAGCGTGCGGGCGGGGCCGTCCGGGACGGGACGGGGCGCGCCGGCGAGCGCGGCGGACGCCGTGGCGAGCGTGCAGGCGGCCACGCCTGCGAGCACCTTGATCATGGGACCGGCCTCCTTGCGAAACACGCGCGAGACGCGCGTGCCCCGCGGGCGCGCGCGTCTCGCGAACGGTGGGCTCTAGAACTCCAGGTAGACGTTCAGGTTGTCGCTGTAGTTACCGGTCGCGGGATAGGTGAAGCCGCTGTTCGAGATCAGCTGCGGAATCTGGGCGTTGAAGAACTCCGCGCCGGGACCCGCGCCGATGTGGGGGTCGATCAGGTTGGGGTTGAAGCCGGCGGCCTGGCAGTAGTTCGGACCGCTGGCGCCGTCGGCCTGATCGACGATCGTGTAGGCGACCTGGTTCGAGCCGTTGGTCATCAGGCAGCTCGAGCTGCCCGCGGCCAGACCGTTGGACGACTGGAAGTACAGGCGCGGGTTGACGCCCTGCGAGCAGTTCCAGGTCACGCCGAACGGCGCTTGGAGCGGCGTCGCGGTGGTCGGCTGCGTGCTGCCGAACGCGATCGCGTTGGTGGTGTCCAGCTCCGTGCAGGCGGGGTTGATCGTCAGCGTGACCGGAACGACGTTCTGCAGGTAGAGGCTCTGCGCGCCGTACCCGCCCGTCTTGGGATTGCTGTCGGAGAGCGATTGGGCCATCGCGGTGGTCGTCGTGGCCGCGACCAAAGCGAGCGCCATGGCATATCGCGCGAGGCGTTTCAAAAGGTTCACTCCTTTGACCCGGGTGTCGAGTCAATGCAAAGGCGGCCCGGACTCGAACACCAGGTTGACCGGTGTGACTGCGAGCACAGGGTCCTGTGGTTGTACACCGAGAGCGCGAGGGGCCGGTATCCTCACTTTCTAGGATTGCGGGCGCTCCGGCACGGCCCGGCGTTTCGTTCGTGTAAATGTCCTGTCCGGTTCTGCCGATGCCGGTTGGTATGAACGGATTCACCAAGCGGCCGCAGGCGGCGGCCGGCGCGGCCTTGGCCGCGCTCGCCCTGGCGGGGCCCGTCTCCGCGGCCGAGATCGCCAAGACGGTGCCGGTGACGTTGACCGTCCTGCCCGGGGCGCAGACCCGCTTCGAGCCGCGCAACCCGGCCGGCGCGCGCTTCGCCGTCACCGACGACGCGGGGCTGCCGCTCGACTTGAGCGACGTGCGGGTCTACGTGCGCGCGAGCGGCGGCGAGCGCCGCTGCGCTGACGTGCGCGCGGCGGAAGCGGCGATCGCCGCCGCGAGTAAAACGAGCGACGGGCCGGTCGTCGTCACGCTCGTGTTCTGAGCGCTCTCGGACGTTCGTCCGAACGCAAGGTTTACGTCCGCCCGAAAGGGTCCTCGGATTAGGGGAGTCCGCGAGTCCCAGGTCCCGGAGACTTGTTTCCCCTTATTAGAATTTGCGTAGGAGTCGCACCGACGGCCGCCAACCCGAGCGAACCTAAAACTCAGTTCGTTGGAGGCCGTCGATGACTCGACATATTCTCCGGCTGGCCGCGGTCGCGTTTGTCGCACCGCTGGTCGCCGCTTGTGGCGGCGGTTCGCACGCCGTCCCGGGCGTGCCGTCGAACGCGGCGCCGGGTATCCCGTCCACGACCAGCCAGAGTGCGCTGCGCGGCACCATGGTCGTGGTTCACCTGCCGCTGCGCAACGTCAAGGAGCTCGACGCGTTCATCGCCGCCTCGAGCGACCAGAAGTCGCCGCAGTTCGGGCACTTCCTCACCCCGCAGCAGTTCAGCGAGCGCTACGCGCCCGCCGCGGCCGACGTCGCGGCCGCCCAAGCCTCGCTCAAGAGCATGGGCTTCGACACCCAGGCGACGCAGCAGAACGTCTTCGCCGCGGCCCCGCAGGCGACGGTGGAGCGCGCCTTCGGCGTGAAGATCGCGCCGGCCACCGGCAAGCGCTCGACCATGTCCGTCGACCGCGCGCCGCGCGTTCCCGACGCGCTGGCCAAGCTCGGCGCGACCGTCACCGTCAAGAACTTCACCTACCAGACCCACTCGCAGCTGGTCGCGGGCGGCAGCGCCACCCAGTTCCCCAACAACCGCTACGGCCCCGACGGCCCGTACTGGTTCACCGACCTCAAGCAGGCCTACGGCTACCCGACGTGGGCCGCGTACAAGGGCACGGGCCGCACGATCGGCATCGTGATGGCGACCGACGTCCAGGACTCGGACATCACTTCGTACTTCCACCACGAGCTGTACGACAACTTCGCCCCGATCCCGACCATCGAGCACGTCAAGGTCAACGGCGGCGCGCCGTTCGGCGGCATCGGCAACGGCGACTCGGTCGAGGCCACGCTCGACGCGCAGCAATCGCTGGGCAGCGCTCCCGGCGCGCACGTCATCATGTACAGCCTGCCCGACCTCAGCCAAGACAACATCCTGGCGGCCTACAACAAGATCGTGACCGACAACCGGGCCGACATCGTGACCTCGTCGTTCGGCCTGTGCGAGCTGTACTACACCGCGGCCTACAACGGCGGCACGGACTACACGTTCTACATGGACGCGTTCCACGACGCGTTCCGGCAGGGCAACGCGCAGGGCATCACCTTCGTGGCCTCCTCGGGCGACCACGGCTCCTACGAGTGCGCCAACGTCGCCGACACGATGAAGATCCAGCAGGGCGTGTCCAACCCGGCCAACGATCCCAACGTGACCGCCGTCGGCGGCACGAACCTGGTCACCACCACGGTTCCGCCGGCCACGGCGACCACGGCCTACCAGTGGACCTCGCAGTACGTCAGCGAGAACGCCTACGACGACCAGTTCCAGCCCGCGGCGAGCGGCTACCCCAACGACATCTGGGGCTCGGGCGGCGGCATCAGCACGTACTACAAGAAGCCGGCCTACCAGTTCCTGGTCAACACGCGCAACAACACGCAGCGCACCATTCCCGACATCTCGATGCACATGGGCGGCTGCCCCAACGGCGCGGTCACGCCCTGCGGTCCCGACCGCAGCGCCGACATCGTGCGCATCAACAACGCCAACTACGGCGTGATCGGCACCAGTGCGTCGGCGCCGGAGTTCGCCGGCCTGCTCGCGGTGACCGAGCAGGGTCTGGGCGGCGTGCGCCTGGGCAACGCCAACACCCTGATCTACGCCGAGGCGTTCGCGTTCGGCACCAGCGTGTACCGCCACCCGCCGGGCAACAACGGCTACCCGACCCATCCCGACTACGACTACGTGGTCGGCAACGGCACCCCGAAGGCGACCGCCTTCATGCTCCACCCGGGCATCCCGCAGGCCGGCGACCCGGCCACCGCGACCAACCCGTAAGGGCCGGCGCACCAAACGCAAGAGCCGCGGAGCGATCCGCGGCTCTTCTCGTTTCCCGCGCGTCTGGGCGCGTGGGGCTAGGCGCTGCGCGCGCGGCGCTGGCGGCCGCTGGGCTCCTCGTCGTCGTCGATCGTGACCGGCATCGTGCCCAGCACGGCGGCGACGATCGCGCTGCGCTTGGTGACGCCGATCTTGAGCCCGATGTTCTTGATGTGCTGCAGCACGGTGGTCGGCTCGATCCCCAGCTCGGCGGCGATCGCGACGGTGGGGTGGCCGTGCAGCATGCGGTCGAGGACCGCGCTCTCGCGCACCGAGAGGTGGTAGCACTGGACGGCGGTGCGGACCAGATCGCGGGCCTGGTACGCCTCGAGGAAGAGCGCGTAGCAGGTGCCGTCGTCGGCCAGCCGGATCATCCGCAGCGCGAGGTCCGGCCGGACCAGCGCCACGTCGGTGCTGCGCCGCTGCAGCGGCCCGCGCATGAGCCGGATGGCGGTCAGCGCGATGTCCCCGGGCAGCTCGCCGCGATGGCCCGGCAGCAGCACGTCGACGTGCTGGTGGAGCACCGTCATGGTGGCGTCGACGATGAAGAACTGCGGCCCCTCTCGCGCGCGGGCGATCTCCAGCAGCGATGCCGCCGGAGACCGCTCACCTTCGCTTTTTTCCCGCTGCACCGTGCGCACGCTCTCTCCCTAGGCCGGAAGTCTGGACGACGAGGGCGAGCCGACTCTACCAGAGCGGCCAACGCCTCATACTTGCCCGCATTCCGACGCCTCCCTCGCCCAGAAGAGCATTCTTAACTGGGGCCTTACGCCCAGCGGCCTAGGGACCGCCGGACCTTCGGGCGAGGCGCGCTGAGCCCGTATCGGTCCCGTGGCGCGCGGAGCGAACGGGAGAGTCCGGACCGCTTGGGTAGTAAGGGGATGCGGCAGGCTCATCGGGTGAGGAATCGCACGCAATGTAACCGCTCCGAGCGCCTGACCGGCGCTTTTTTGTGCTTGCGGAGATACACGAACATGCCGACCGAACTGCGATTCGACGACCTCGACCTGCGCGAAGAACCCCCAACCCTCGGGTCAAAGTCCAGCGAGACGGACGGAACGATCACGGACATCTACACGGATGCTTGCTACACCACGAAGCAGCGCACGTGCCTCTGCTGAGTTTAGAGCGGCATTCTCAACCGGCCGTTACGACCCGCAGGAGAGGGCCAGGAGGCGAGGAGCTGGCCGTCACGCTCGCCGCGAGGAGGGAGAAGCAAGGCCGGTCTGCGTAGCGAGGACGTGCAGCGGGTGGATGGGTGTGTCGACGAATCGCGTGGTGCTGCCACTCCCGAGCGCCTGGCTGACGCTATCCGGCCGAAAGAGGAGCACACCATGCCGACCGAGTTCCGCTTCGACGACCTCGACCTGCGCGAAGATCCCGCCGTCCTCGAGCCCAATCCCGGCGAGGCGTACGTCACATACGACACCTGCACCGAGCGCTGCACGGGGGTGTCCTGCTACTGCTGACCGGCCACGGCTTGGTCGATCGAAGCAAAGAGCCCGCTTCGTCCTAGCGGACGGGCGGGCTCCCGGTCGTGGTGGAGGTGAGGAGACTCGAACTCCTGACCCCTTACATGCGAAGCAAGTGCTCTACCAACTGAGCTACACCCCCACGGGCCGTCGGCGATTCTAACAGGGTTCGGTGCCCGCTGTCAAAGGGACCCGTCGGCATTCCGGCGAGAGAGACGGCGATGCCCTCTCCCCGCTCGGCGGCCGTAGCGCTCGCGCTCCTGCTCGCCGCGTGTTCGCACGGCTCGGACCGGCGCCCCGGCCCGCTCCGCATCGTGGCGACCACCTCGACCCTGGCCTCGATCGCGCGGGGGGCGGCCGGGCCGGCGGCCGAGGTCCGCTCGCTCGTGCCGGTCGGGGTCTCGCCCGAGGACTACCAGCCCGCCCCGGCCGACATCGCGGCCCTGCGCGAGGCCGACGTGCTGGTCGAGAACGGGGCCGGGCTGGAGGGCTGGCTCGACGCCACCCTGCGCAACGCCGCCAACCCCGGCTTGCGGGTGGTGGTCTGCGCCGCCGGCCTGCCCCAGCTCGACGGCAACCCCCACTTGTGGATGGACCCCGAGAACGCGCGCGCCTACGCGGCCAAGATCCGCGCCGCGCTGGTCGCCGCCGACGCCCCGCACGCCGCGGACTACCGCGCCGCGGCCGCCGCCTACGACGGCCAGCTCGCGGCGCTCACGGCGCGCACCCGGGCCAAGCTGGCCGCGCTCCCGCCCGAGCGCCGCGTGATGATCGTCTTCCACAACGCCTTCGACTACTACGCCCGCCGCTTCGACCTGCGCGTGGTCGGCGCGATCGAGCCGCTGGCGGGCTCCGAGCCCAACCCGGCCCACGTCGCCGAGCTGGTCCGGCTGGCCCGCGCCAACCGCGTCCCGGCGGTCTTCGCCGAGCACGAGTACAGCGACCGGCTGGCCCGCACGCTGGCCGCCAGCGCCGGCGGCCTGAAGGTGGCCTTCCTCTACGACGACTCGCTGGGCAGCGCGCCGGGCGTGTCGAGCTACGTCGGGCTGATCGACACCGACACCGACACGATCGTGTCGGCGCTGAAGTGAACGCCGCCAACGCCGTCGAGGTCCGGGACCTGGTCGTCCGCTACGAGCGCGTCACCGCGCTGGCCGGGGTCTCGTTCGAGCTGCCGCGCGGCACGGCGCTGGGGATCGTCGGGCCCAACGGGTCGGGCAAGTCGACGCTGCTCAAGACCGTCGCCGGGCTGGTGCCGCCGGCGAGCGGCACCGTGCGCGTGCAGGGCTTGCCGCCCGCCAAGCTCGCGCCGGGGACGATCGGCTACGTGCCGCAGATCGAGGACGTCGACTGGAGCTTTCCGGTCAGCGTGCGCGACGTCGTCGCGATGGGCCGCTACCCCCGCCTGGGCCCGTTCCGCCCGTTCTCCGCCCGCGACCGCGGTGCGGTCGAGCGGGCCATCGAGGCGCTCGACCTGGGCCGGCTCGCCAACCGCCACATCAGCGAGCTCTCGGGCGGCCAGCAGCAGCGCGTCTTCGTGGCCCGCGCGATCGCCCAGGAGCCGCTGCTGCTGCTGCTCGACGAGCCCACCACCGGGGTCGACGCGGCGACCGAGGAATCGCTCCTGCGGCTGGTGCGGGGACTGGTGCGCGACGGGCTGCCGGTGCTGATGACGACCCACGACCTCGACCGCGCGGCGGACTGGTTCGACCGCCTGATCGTGGTCGACCGGCGCATCCTGGCCGACGGTGCGCCCGAGGACGTCCTCGAGTCGGGCGCGTACGCGGCGATCCGCGAGCACACCCACACCCACGGGCACAAACGATGACGGCGACGGACCGAGCGCGGCGCTAGGCATGCACCTGTTGGACCCGTTCCAGTACGACTTCATGCAGCGGGCGTTCGTGGCCGCGCTGATCGTCGGCGCGCTGTGCTCGACCATGGGCACGTTCGTGGTGCTGCGCAAGCTCGCGTTCATCGGCGACGGGCTGGCGCACGCCTCGTTCGCCGGGATCGCGATCGCCTACCTGCGCGGCGCGAACTACCTGGCCGGGGCGACGGTCGCGGCGGTCATCACGGCGCTGGGCATCGGGGTCGTCCACCGGCGCGCGCGCATCTCGCTCGACACCACGATCGGCGTGCTGTTCACCGGCGCGTTCGCGCTGGGCGTGTTCCTGATGTCGCGCTCGTCCCGCGCGGCGGTGGACCTGCAGAGCTACCTGTTCGGCAACATCCTGGGCGTCGGGCCGGGCGACCTGATGACGGTCGTCGGCTTGGGCGTGCTGGTCGCGCTCGTCGTCGGCGCGCTCTGGCGGCCGCTGCTCTACACCTCGTTCGACCCCATCGTGGCCGAGGCCGCGGGCATCAAGGCGCGCTTCGTCGAGGACGCGCTGCTGGTGGTCGTCGCGCTGACGATCATCGTCTCGCTGCCGCTGGTCGGGATCGTGCTGGTCGCGGCGCTGGTCGTCACGCCGGCCGCGGCGGCGGCGCAGCTCACCCGGCGCTTCGTGCCGATGCTGCTGCTGGCGGGCGCGTTCGGGGTGTTCTCGTGCGCCGGCGGGCTCTACGCGTCGTACTGGCTCAAGTCCGCCAGCGGCGCGACGATCGTGCTCGTCGCGACGCTGGTGTTCTTCGCGGCCCTGGGCTTCAACGCAATGCGGAGACCGCGGCGCTCTCCTTGAGCGAGCCGATGCCGGTGACGGCGTGGTCCTTCCAGCCCGAGGCGCGTCGGCGGAGGAGCTGGCGCTCGAATCGGTAAAGGGTTCGTTAAGGTGGTGTGGGCGGTCGGCCCGATGAGCGCGGTTGGCGAATTCCTCGCGGCCAAGAAGCGCGGCCGGGCCACGATTCTCAAAGGCGGACGTATGTCTCACTTTCCGGCGCTTCGACCGAAGGGCTACGCGCCGATCGCGGCACTCTTGTCCGCGGTGCTGATACAAGGATGTTCCGCGAACGTGTCGGCGCCGGCACCGCACGGTGAGACGAGAACTCAATGCGGGGTCGTCTCGAATTCCGACCAGCGGGTCCCGCGATGCTTCAACGGCGGAAGCGATCCGTACTTGGGCTCCGAGGGCGGATACGACGTCTACGGCGCGCGTCCCGCCGCTTTCCAATACCGGTCCTCGGTGGACGGCGGCGGGGCAGTGGCTGGGAGCAGAACCGGATCGACCGTGTCTGATCCAAGCGATGGGACGGAGCACATCACGGTCAACGATACGGCCGACAGCCTATCGTACAACGTGACGAATATCAACGCTCACTTCATCGGAGAAGGAACGACGGCGCTCCCGACCGGCGTGGCGATCACGAAAGACTCCGCGGCCGGAACCGCCGTCGCCGATTTCGTGGATGCAGGCGGTACGGCTTGGCATGCGTCGGGAGCCGTCGATCCTGATAACGTCAATGTCGACGTCACGCTTACGAACAGCGCCGGTCTCAGCACCGCCGGCAAGTACGCCATATCACTCTGGGCACCGAGCTTCATCTCGGCCATGGCGAGAGAGCGCGCGGTGCAGAGCGTCCGTCATACGATGGCGCCTTCGGCCGCCAAGGTCGCCATTGCAGCGGGCACCGTCGCCGGCGTCATGGCGCTCGTTGCCGGTGCTGCGTTCGCCACGGGGTTCGTACCGGCCGGGTTCGTCGCGACCGGCCTTGCCATTGGTGCCACGGTGGTCGCTGGAATCGCTCAAAGTGCCGATCAAGACGAAAAGGACAAAGCGAACAAGAAATGCTGAACGTACGACGCCTGACGGTCGATCGCGAGCATACGGCCCAGAACGCGGTCGTCTTTTCGACCGGCCTTGCCGCTCTCGGCGCCTTCGTCTTTGCGTGCGTCGTCGCCGTTCGGCTGATGAACGGGCAGTGTCCGTAGCGCGGCTGCTCGCGCCCGGCGCAAGGAGCTGCCGGGTGGGAAGACCGGGCCGGCGCCGTCGAAATCTCTCGACCACGAGGATCCGCGCGTGGGAAAATACTTCGTAAGGCCCAGCATCGGAATCGCGGTTCTCGCTCTGGTCGTTGCCGCCGCGAGCACCGTGACCGGGATTTCCATCGCCCGCCGCTACGGGCAGGCCATCCCGCTATGCATCAGCTTGATCGGGCTCGCGGTCGCAATAGCCTTGGTCGTTGCGTCGACTCGCGCGCCGAAGTCGTGACGGGCGTGATTCGGCGTCAGCTGAATCACTTCAGCGCGAAGACCGCGGCGCTCTCCTTGAGCGAGCCGATGCCGGTGACGGCGTCGAAGCCCTGCGTCACGGTGCAGCCGTCGGGCTGCTGGTCGGCGCAGCCTTTGACGAACGGCGGCGGCGTGGGCAGGATGCCGCGGTAGTTCTTGGGCAATGGGTCGCGGCGCGGGCGCAGGGTGTTGTCCTTCCAGCCGCGGTCGTTCTCGCGCTGCACGTCGCGGAAGGCCGCGGGCGCGCTGCGCGCGAGGACGTAGAGGTCGCCCGCCGACTGCAGGCGGCGGCGCGGGGCGACCAGGCTGTTGATCGCGGCCAGCTCGCCTCCGACCACGGCCGCGCTCTCGCTGGTGCCGCCGACCCCGCCCAGGCCGTAGCCGTGCCAGTACACCCGCAGGTGCCCGCCCGCGTCGGCCGCGAGGTCGGGCACGATGCGGTTCTTCACGTTGGCGGGCGAGAACAGGAAGTCGCCCGGGGCATTCTGCCAGGCCGGGCGCGGCTCGCCCGTGATGCCGCCGCCGCCGGCGTGCTCGAGGTCGTTCCAGGGCGCCTCGTCGACCAGGTTGTCGCGGTCGCCGAGCTGCGTGCCGCCGGTGCAGATCACGTACGCCGAGGCGCAGGGCCAGGCCACCCGCGGGCGCTCGATGCCCTTCTCGCGGAAGCCGTAGCCGCCGTCGTCGCCGGCCGGCACGACCAGCGGGATGCCGCGCACCAGCGCCTCGAGCTGCGGGACCGGGATCTGGCCGTAGCGCGCGGCGATGGTCGTGTCGACCGGCCCGACCGCGAACGGGAAGACCACCACGGTCGGGTCGAGCGAGAGCGCGCGGGCCAGCGCGAACGTGCCGTCGTTGCCGGCCGAGCAGACGTCGTCGTAGTCCGCCACCACCTCGGCGCGCGGCGCCATGGTGAGTGCGGAGTCCACGTCGAGCGCCGCCTCCTGGCCGCGGTCGTCGCGGCCGCACTCCGACGACGCGGCCTTGAAGACGAAGCTGCGCTCGCTGACCCGGTGGGCGTCGGCGCCGGGCGGTGCGCCGGGCGCGGCCAGGAACTTGCCCACGTCGCTCAAGTCGAAGCGGTCCGAGGCGTCCTCGACCAGCACGATGCGCTGCTCGCCGCCGCCGTCGGCGACCGCGTCGAGCATCGAGCGGAAGCGGGCCGGCTCGTACCAGTCGCCGCGGAAGTAGGTGAACGAGGGCCGGGTGTCCGCCAGGCGCGGGGTGGTAGCGACCACCGCGCCGCGCACGTCGCGCACGCCCGCGACCGGGACGGTCAGCGGCCCGGCCGGGGCCAGCACGGTCCGCGTGCCGTCGGTGTAGCCGATCCAGCGGGCGTTGAAGAGCTTCTGCGCCTGGTCGACGCGCAGGATCGCGCCCGCGACCAAGCCGTCGCCGGCCACCTCGACGTCGGTTCCGCCGGCCGCGCGCAGGAGCTGGCCCAGCGCGCGGGCCTCCGGGACGCGCCCGAAGCGGGCGACGAACTCGTCCCGGCTGAGCGCTTGCCGGTGCTCGGGGCTGGTGGGGTCGCTCATCCGCGCGGCGAGCCCGTCGAGATCGCCTTTGGGCTGCAGCTCGATCGCGATGCGCAGCAGGGTCTTGCCCTCGGCCGGTCCGCCCGCTCGCATGCCGGCGAACGCGCCCGAGGGCACGCCGACCCGCGAGCTCGCCGCGGCGGCCGGCTGAGAACCGGATGAGAGGGACAGCGCCAGCGCCGCGCAACCGAGAATCCAGCGAAAGCGTTTGTTGGTCAACCGCGTCCTTTCCGAAGAGGTCCGCCCGTGCAACGCAGTGCGTTCGTCAGCAGTCTCATCGCCACCGCCGCCGGGGCCCAGCTCGCGGCCGCGGCGCCCGCGTCGGCGGCGGTCGACGAAGCCTCGATCGGGCGCGAGGTCTTCGCCCAGCTCCGCGAGGACGGCGAGCTGCTCTTCGACTCGGCCTACTACGAGCACCTCAATGAGATCGGCTCGGTCATCGCCGACACCGTGCGCTCGCGCTATCCCTACCCGATCCGCTACTACGTGGTGCGGGGCGACTCGGCCAACGCGTTCTCGGTTCCGGGCGGCAACATCTACGTCAACGAGCCGCTCCTGCGCCTGGCCAAGAACAAGGACGAGCTGGCCGGCGTGCTCGCGCACGAGACCGGCCACATGGTGCTGCACCACGTCGCCAAGCAGATGGCGCGCTCGAGCAAGATGAGCACGCTGGCCGGCATCGGCTCGATCCTGGGCCAGATCCTGCTCGGCCCGATCGCCAGCATCGGCAGCGACTACGCGCTGCAGAACCTCTACGCCGGCACCGACGCCAACCTCTCGCGTCACGTCGAGGCCGAAGCCGACGAGGAGGGCGCGCGCATCGTCGCCGCCACCAACACCTACAATCCCTACGGGATGATCTGGTTCTTCCAGACGATGACCGAGACGTACGGCCCGGGCCAGAACAACTGGCTGATCGACCACCCGATCGACGCCAACCGCATCTCCGACCTGCAGCGCCTGTTCCGCGAGAACCCCCAGACCTTCGCCAAGTACACCGACACCAAGCAGAAGGACGTCGCCTACTGGTAGGCCGGCGCTAGAGAGGGGGCTCGTCCTCCTCTTTGACCACCGCTCCCGGCGGGAAGGGCGATCGACCCGAGAAGTGGTCGACCAAGTAGTAGCCGAATGGGCGCGTCTCCCCGGGCCCGAGCGGCTTGATCCCTTGCTCCTCGGCCATCTGCTGCCCGAGCCGCTTCAGCGCTTCCGACGGTCCGCCTCTGCGCCGATTCCGAAACCTCCGCATTGGTCCCATGCCCGTCAGGATACCACGTTCCCGTGAACGCGGACCATCGTCAACACACCGGCGCCTGCCAAGAGCAGCATGATGGCGAGCACGGCACCGATCTTCTTCGCCTGGCGAATCCGCAAGTTGGCTTCGCTGGACCAGGTGAGCTGCATGATGGCTCGCATCGTCGCCGCTTGCGGACCCCCGGTGAAGTCGGGGATGAAGTACTCCGGGCGAATGCCGTCCTGCGTGCGGAATGCACGAAATGGCGAAAGCGGCATCGTGTAGGCGATCAGGCACGAGAGCGCCGAGGCTCCGAGCAATGCTAGTACGACGCGCTCGCTTTCCGGCGCAAGCTCTCGAATCTTGTCGATC
>JASLGJ010000469.1 GCA_030150085.1 Candidatus Elarobacter sp.
CAGGGACCTCGACGCGCATCGACTCCTTGGGCGCGATCGCCCACTCGGCGCGCGCGTTGCGAAGCTGCTCGACCTTCTCGATCACCGCCCGGAAGGTCTGGGCGTCTTCGGGAAACGCGGGAATCTCGGCGACGTCGGGCCACGAGGCGGTGACGATCGTCGCACCGTCGTGCGGGAGGTTGAGCCAGATCTCCTCGCTGACGAAGGGCGCGATGGGGTGCACGGCGCGCACGAACGCGTTGAGCGCGAACGACAGCACCGCGGCCCGGGTCTCGCGCTGCGACGGGGCTTTCGTGGCCTCGACGTACCAGTCGCAGAAGGTGTACCAGCCGAACTGCAAGAGCGCGTCGGCCGCAACGCCGAACTCGAAGCCGTCGTAGGCGTTCGTCACCGTCTCGACCAGCCGGCGCAGCTCGGTCAGGATCCAGCGGTCGGCCAGGGTCAGCTTCGCGTGCGGCGGGAGCACGTTGGCGCCCGGCAGCCCTTCTTCCAGCGCGACGGTGTAGCGGAGCGCGTTCCAGAGCTTGTTCGCGAAGCGCCGGGCCTCGTCGCAGTAGCGCTCGTCGAAGCGCAGCTCCTGCGACTCCAGGCGCATCTGGCGCAGGATGCCGAAGCGCGTCCCGTCGGCGCCGTACTTGGGCACGAGCTCGGTCATCGGGTCGATCGCGTTGCCGAGCGACTTGGACATCTTGCGGCCCTGGATGTCGAACACCAGCGGGGTCACGAACACCGTCTCGAACGGCACCTTGCCGACGAAGCGCAGGCCGAGCATCACCATCCGCGAGACCCACAGGAAGATGATGTCGCGGCTGGTGATCATGACCTGGTTGGGATACCAGTGCGCGAGCTCGGGCGTGCGCTCGGGCCAGCCCAGGATCGAGAACGGCCACAGGCCCGAGGAGAACCAGGTGTCGAGCGTGTCGGGATCGCGCCGCAGCTCGGCCGCCGCGGCGGCACCGAAGCGCTCGCCGGCGATGCGGCGCGCTTCGTCCTCGTCGTGGGCGACGATGACGTCGTCGGCGGGGGTGTACCAGACCGGGAGCTGGTGGCCCCACCAGACCTGGCGCGAGACGTTCCAGTCGCGCAGCGTCTCCAGGCCCGCCTCGTAGGTGCGCCCGAAGCGCTCGGGCACGAAGCGCAGCTCGCCCTTGCGATAGGCCTCGAGCGCGGGCTCGGCGAGCGATTTCATCGCCACGAACCACTGCAGCGAGAGCAGCGGCTCGATCACCACCCCGGTCCGCGATGACACCGGCACCTTCGCGACGTGCGCCTTCTCCTCGACGAGCGCGCCGCGGGCGCGCAGGTCGGCGACGAAGCGCTCGCGCGCCTCGAAGCGGTCCAGCCCGACGTACGGCCGCATCCGCGCCGCTTGGGCGTCGATCCGGCCGCGCGCCAGCTCGTACGCGCTTCGCTCGGAGGCCGAGCGCTCGCGCAGCTTGCGCTCGGTGATCGCCTGCTCTTCCCGCCACACCGGGGTGCAGATGCGGCCTTCGAAGTCGATCACGGTCGGCATCGGGAGCATGTGCCGCAGGCCGATCTCGTAATCGGTCTGGTCGTGGCCCGGGGTGACCTTGACCGCGCCGGTCCCGAAGCCCAGCTCCACCGCCTCGTCGGCGAGCACGGGGATCGTGCGCTCCAGGATCGGCAGCACGACGTTCTTGCCGACCAGGTGCCGGTAGCGCTCGTCGTCCGGGTGCACCACCACCGCCACGTCGCCGAAGATCGTCTCCGGCCGGGTCGTCGCGACCACGACGCCCTCGCCGCCGTCCTCGCCGCGGTAGCGCACGTGCCAGAGCGACGTCTCGCGCTCCTCGTTCTCGACTTCCGCGTCGGAGAGGGTGGACTGCGCCTTGGGGTCCCAGTTCACCAGGCGCGTCCCGCGGTAGATCAGGCCCTCGTCGTAGAGGTCGACGAACACCTTGACGACCGCGGCCGACAGGCCGGCGTCCATGGTGAAGCGCTCGCGCTCCCAGTCGGGGCCGAAGCCCAGCCGCTTGAACGAGTCGTTGATCGCGCCGCCGTACTGCTCGCGCCACTGCCAGGCCCGCGCGAGGTAGGCCTCGCGCCCGAGGCTGTCGCGGGTCTGGCCTTCCTCGGCGAGCGCGCGCACCAGCACGGTCTCGGTGGCGATCGCGGCGTGGTCCTGGCCCGGCAGCCAGTCGGCGTTGTCGCCCAGCATGCGGTGGTAGCGCGTCAGCACGTCCATCGTGGTGTAGGTCGAGCCGTGGCCGAGGTGCGCGCGCCCGGTGATGTTGGGCGGCGGCATCGAGATGATGAAGGGCGGCCGGGCCGGGTCGGGGTCCTCGTGGAAGACGCCCGCTTCGAGCGAGCGCCCGTAGAGCCGAGGCTCGGCCTCGGCGGGGTCGTAGTTCTTGGGCAGCTCGGGACGGCCGGTGTTCACAACCCGCGTCGTTTACGGCCTCCACCGGCCGAAGTCCCTCGCCGCCGGTCGGCTAGTCCTCGCCCGGCTCGCCGTCCCCCGCCATGCCGCCCGCCTCGCCGTACGACGCCGGAACGGCGCCCAGCTTGGTCGGCGCGACCGGCACGTCGTCATCCGCGCCGGTTTCCACGCTGTCGGTGATCTGGCTGTTCACGGGCGTCGGGAACGCGTCCGCGGACTCCGCGGGCTCGGAGCGATCGTCGTCGTTCATGCGTCTTCCTCTCGCGTTGCGTATCGTGGTGGGGCGGACTCGGTTCAGCCTTCGTCGTCGCCGCCGAGCGCGGGCAGGTCCTCGACCGTCTCGCCGTAGGCGCCCGTCTCGCCCGCTCCGACCTGGGTCGGGAGCGGAGCGCTGCGCCCCTGCTGGAGCGTGATGTCGTCGGCGGGCAGGGTCGGGTCCGTATCCGCGCCCAGCGCGGCGTCCATCGAGCCGCCGCGGCCCTCGGGCACGCCGCCGGTCGCGTCGCTCTGGCGCAGGTCGGTCTCGGCCGCCTCGCGGTCGGCCGGGGAGGCCTTGGCCTCGCCGCCGCTGCCCAGGTTCGTCATTCCGGTTTCCATGCGCAGGCGTGTACCCGTCGGCATGGCTCGTCGTGTTCGCTCGCCCGCTCGGCGTGGAGGCGTCTTAGGTTCGCCCGGCGAGCGTGCGCTCGAGGAAACGCAGCACGCGGGTGAGCGGGAAGTCCTTCTCCACCAGCGGCTTGGTCAGGACCGTGCGGCAGCCGACCAGCTTGGCGCCCAGGACGTCGGTGAAGAGCTGGTCGCCGATCACCACCGTGGCGCGGGGCGGCGTGCCGAGCAGCCGCAGCGCGCGCAGGAAGGCGAAGGGCAGCGGCTTGAGCGCGTTGGGGACGACCGGGATGCCGAGCTGCGCGCCGACCGCGCCGACCCGCTCGCTGAAGTTGTTGGAGACCAGCACCAGGGCGAAGCCGCGCGCCCGGGCGGCCGCGACCCACTTCGCGACCCCGGGGGCCAGCTCGGGCCGGTGGTAGGCGCACACGGTGTTGTCGAGGTCGACCACGATCCCGCGCACGCCCTCGGCCGCCAAGGTCTCCAGGGAGACCTCGGGGAGGGTGTCGGCGTGCGCGTCGGCCCGGAAGCTGTCCACGCTATCCCCGCTTCCGTCCACAGCTCGCTCACCCCGCTCGGACCGGCTCCACAGGACCCGGCCGGCGGCTCCACAGCCGCCCTGGAGTGGTCCACCGGAAAGACGAGTTTCGCACCACCCCTCCACAAGGAGCCGGGAGTGCGATACAATATCTAGTACAGCCCGCCGGCTCCAGACACAAGATACCGTGTCTGCGCCCGGCCAAGGGCATCGCAGGAGGCGAGAGGAACGAACACTTG
>JASLGJ010000497.1 GCA_030150085.1 Candidatus Elarobacter sp.
CCCGAGGCGGTCGTGGCGCTCGCCGTGCGCGGCGTGCCGGCGAGCCTCGCCGCCGGCCTGCAGGCGCGCGGCTACCCGTTCGATCCCGACCTGCTGGCCGAGCTGACCGCGCACGGCGTCTCGCTGCGCTACGTCGACGCGCTCAACGCGCACCGCGCCGGCCGCTTCGCGCTGCGCGACGCCATCACGCTCCACGACCACGGCGTGAGCGCCGACGGCGACGGCGGCACGCCGTGAGCCCGCTCGCCCGGTGAGCGCGCGGCCGGCGAAACTTCCCCGCGCCGCGCGGCGTACTCCAGGAGCGTGGAGCAGACCCCGTACCTCGAGAGCGACGCGAACCCGTTCGAAGCCGCCCGCTACGCCGACAACCCCGACCCGCGCTGCCCCTGCGTGCTGGTGCTCGACCGCTCGGGCTCGATGGCCGGCCGGCCGATCGCCGAGCTCAACGCCGGGCTGCAGCAGTTTCGCGCCGAGCTGCTGGGCGACGAGCTGGCCGCGCGCCGGGTCGAGCTGGCGGTCGTGCCGTTCGGGCCGCTGGTGCGCGGCTCGGCCTTCCACGCCCCGCGGGAGTTCCAGCCCCAGACCCTCACCGCCGGCGGCGACACCCCGACCGGCGCGGCGCTGGAGTACGCCGTCGAGCTCGTCATCCAGCAGAAGCTCGCCTACAAGCAGCACGGCGTGCCGTACTACCGGCCCTGGATCATCCTCATCACCGACGGCCAGCCGACCGACGACTGGCGCCGCGCCGCGCAACTGATCCGCGACGGCGAGCAGCAGAAGGCGTTCGCGTTCTTCGCGATCGGGGTGAGCGGGGCCGACATGAACGTGCTGAACCAGCTCGCCCCGCGCGGCGCGCTGCAGCTGCAAGGGCTGGCGTTCCGGGAGTTCTTCCTCTGGCTGTCGGCCTCGCTCTCGGGCGTCTCGAAGAGCACGGTCGGCGAGATCGTCCCGCTGCCCCCGCGCTCGGGCTGGGAATCGGTCTAGTGGATCGTCGCTCGCCGGAAACGAGCTCCTAGCCGCAGCGTGACGCCCGAGCTCTCCGTCTGGCGGGCCGTCGGCGCGTCGGTCGCCGGAACCTCGCACGCCGCGACGATGACGCGCTGCCAGGACTTCAGCGCGTACGAGATCGCGCGCCGCCCGGACGGGGACGAGGTGCTGCTGGCCGCGCTGGCCGACGGCGCGGGCAGCGCCGCGTCGTCGCACCACGGCGCGCGCACCGCAGTCGAGGCGGTGCTGGCCGCGCTGCGCGCGCTGGTCGAAGCGGGCTACGACGTGGGCGAGGCGGAGGCGCTCGAAGCGCTGCGCGCGGCGCGCGCGCGCGTGCTCGGCGTCGCGGCGGAGTACGAGCACCCCGCGCGCGACTACGCCTCGACGCTGCTGTTCGCCGCGCTCGCGCCCGCGGGCGGCGTCGCGCTGCAGGTCGGCGACGGCGCGATCGTGGTCGACGACGGCGCGCTGCGCGCCGCGACCTGGCCCGCGCAGGGCGAGTACGCCAACAGCACCCGCTTCCTGGTCGAGGACGACGCGCTCGAGCACGTGCAGTGCGCCGCGCTGGGCGCAGCCCGGCGAATCGCGCTGTTCTCCGACGGGCTGCAGGCGCTCGCGCTGCACTACGCGTCGCGCGCCGCGCATGAGCCGTTCTTCGCCCCGTTCTTTGGTTACTTGGAGACCTCGCCCAAAACGGACGCGGAGATCGAGGCCGAGCTGCGCGCGTTCCTCGAGTCGGGCAGCGTCAACGCGCGCACCGACGACGACAAGTCGCTGGTGCTTGCGGTTCGGCGATGAGCGCGCCCGCGGCCGCTGGCCCTGGGACTATGCCATCCAGTTGACACTAGGCGGAGTTAGGCTGAGACCGGTGGAACTCACGCTACCAGACGCCATGCTGCTCGATCAGTCCATCGTAAGTGCTCCGCACGTGCCGCCGAGCGAAGCCGTGCTCGCCGGACGCATCACCGCGCGAGCACATGCCGCCGAATGCGCAGAGAGCGTCCGACCCGCGATAGCCCGCACCTTTTGTGATGCGTTCGTGCGCTCGTGGTGGAAGGAGCTGGCCGGTCGCGAGGCACCGCTTCCGCTTCGCAATCCGCTCGAGGAGTTCGAGCGCGTTGCACTGAGCGCGCCGCTGCACACGCTGGCTGAGCGCATGGGGGCGGCAGCCGCCGAGCTGGAACCGGAGACCGCGGCATACGCTATCGGCTTGACGTACACCGGAATGCTGCCGGCCGCATACCGCTCGAGCCACGGCGTGTATTATACTCCCCCGGTCCTCGGTGCACGACTCATCGAACAGGCGACCAACGCCGGAACCGACTGGACGACAGCGCGGGTGCTCGACCCGGCTTGCGGCGGTGGTGCATTTCTGGCGCCGGTCGCGCGCCGGATCCTCGGCGCGCTCGAAGGCTGTGAGCCTCGCATCCTCTTGCAAAACATCGCCAACCGGCTGCGCGGGTTCGAGATCGACCCATTCGCGGCGTGGTTGTCGCAGGTCACGCTCGATGCGGTCCTCTTGTCGGTGATGCGGGATGCCGGTCGCACTTTGCCGGTGATCGTTGAGGTTCGCGATACGCTGTGCGCGAGACCCCCACGCGAGGGCTTTGATCTAGTCATCGGCAACCCCCCTTACAAGCGTGTGACCCTCGACGCGGCGCAGCGAGCGGCATTCCGCCGCAGTCTCTACGGACACGCCAACTTGTACGGCTTGTTCACCGACATTGCGCTTCAGCATACGAAGGTCGGCGGAGTCATTGCGTACGTGACGCCGACGAGCTTCCTGGCCGGGGAATACTACAAGAACTTGCGCTCGCTGCTCGCACGCGAAGCTCCTCCGGCAACGTTTGATTTTGTCGAAGCACGCAAAGGCGTGTTCGAAGACGTGCTGCAAGAGACACTGCTGGCGACCTACCGGCGCGGGGCGGGGCGCGGAATGATCACGATTCATCAAATCACGCCGCTCGACGGCGAGTCTTTACTGGTGGAAGCCGCACATGTCGCAAGTTTGCCGAGCGACTCGTCGACGCCCTGGTTGCTGCCACGCAATCGCGATCAAGTCGCTTTGGCAGCAGTGCTCGCAGATATGCCGGCCCGGTTGTCTGATTGGGGATACGACGTCAGCACCGGGCCGCTGGTATGGAACCGGTACAAGGATCAACTGGTCGACCGCGCGGGCAAGTTGCGCTATCCACTCATCTGGGCGGAAGCCGTAACGCCCGATGGCCGGTTCGCGTGGCGAGCCGAAAAGCGCAACCACGCACGGTATTTTGAGGCCGGAGCTCGCGACGAATGGATGATTACGCGCGCCCCCTGCGTGCTGCTCCAGCGAACCACGGCAAAGGAGCAGCACCGGCGCCTCATCGCTGCGTCCATCCCAGCGCCATTCGTCAAACGCCACGGAGCCGTCGTCATCGAGAACCATCTCAACATGGTGCGACCCACGGTCCCGCGGCCGCCTGTCTCGACCGCGGTGCTCACGGCGTTTCTGAACAGCTCCGCCGCCGACCGTGCTTTCCGCTGCGTGAGCGGCAGCGTCGCGGTCTCCGCCTATGAGCTGGAGGCGTTGCCGCTCCCGGAACCGGCCCAGCTCGAAGAGTTGGCGCGCCTGGTCGGCGCGGGTGCTAGCCGGGCTCGGATCGATCTCGCTTGCGAGCGGCTCTATTTCGGAGCGGCGTGAGCGTGTCGCTGCCACCCTATGCAACCAAAGTTCTCGTGGCCGAGCGGTTACTAAAAATCTTTCCAGCCGGAACGCCCAATCGCTCGTACTGCGTTCGAGAGATGGCCGCAAGCACCGTTTTCGTTCTGCTCTACATCGGCGCGGTGGACGGCACCGGTATCTTCTTGGCGCCCAAACACGTGTACCGGATGACGGCAGAGCAAGCCGCCTTGGAGGATGAGGTCTCTCGGCGCGACTATGGCGCGGCTGCGATACGGCCAGGGTTCGCCCCTAGCGGACACCGTTGGTACGCCGACAATACTCGCGAGCCGATTCGCGACGAGACGCTGCGCGAAGGGCTAGTCACGGTTGGGGCGGTTGTCGCGCGCGGCGATGTCGCGACGACCTCGCCTCAGCCACGCTACGCGATGACGGAAGAATTCGCGACCCTGTTCGATCCGAACCTCGTCGGAGACGACCTGGAGCGCGCGATCGCACAGTATCAGGCCACGAAGCTCACCAAGGGAAACTTCGCTCGAATCTCGCTCGTGCGAGAAGGGGCCGCCGCCAGCGGGTCCGGCCTGCTGGTCACTTTCCCCAGCGGTGAGACGCGCCGGTTGGCGCCGGGACCGAGCTCCGCGATCACGCGCGCGGTCATCGAAGCGTTCGCAACGCGGTTCCTCGATCGACCGGCGGTGCTCTGGCTCAGCGAGAGCGGGAACAAGGTCGTCACGCGGGATAATGAGCTCGCTCGCAAGATCGGCCTCGATATTGAGGCGGACAAGAATCTACCGGATATCATCCTCGTCGATCTTGCGACGCCCGAGCCGCTGCTCGTATTCGTCGAGGTGGTCGCCACCGACGGTGCGGTCACTCCAAGACGGCGCGAAGCGATCCTTGCGCTCACTGATGCCGCCGGGTTCGACCGCGCCGACGTCGCGTTCGTGACGGCCTACGAAGACCGCAGCGCACCCGGTTTCAAGAAGACGATTGCCGACGTGGCATGGGGATCGTTCGTGTGGTTTTCCTCGGAACCGGATGAGATCGTCGTTCTTCGTGACGGTACGGAGTGCGGCCCAGCATCGCTGAGAACAC
>JASLGJ010000567.1 GCA_030150085.1 Candidatus Elarobacter sp.
GCGAACGAGCCGTCGCCGCTCGAGACCGTCGCGGCGGCGCCGCACGCCACGCGCGCGCCGCCGACCGGTGCACCGTCGGGGTCGAGCACCGTGCCGTGCAGGGGCAGCGCGCTCTGCGCGCGGGCGGCGAGCGGCAACGCGAAAACCAGCGCCGCGGACACCAGGAGCCGGAGGGCGATCATGCGGCTTGCTTCCCACGCGGCGCGGCGTTTCCCCGGTTACCGGGTTGCCCGCTGAAGGGCCTCGGACACGGCGAGCGGTACGCTGGGGCGTGCAAGCTAGCAAAGCCGTCCGCCGCGACGAGGTCCGCCTGCCCGAGCTGACCCTGCGCGGGCTGGTCCTGGGCGCGCTGATCACCCTGGTCTTCACCGCCGCCAACGTCTACCTGGGGCTCAAGGTCGGGCTGACCTTCGCCTCGTCGATCCCGGCCGCGGTCATCTCGATGGCGCTGCTGCGGCTGCTCTTCCGCAGCGCCAGCATCTACGAGAACAACATCGTGCAGACGGTCGCCTCGGCGGCCGGCACGCTCTCGTCGATCATCTTCGTGCTGCCGGGCCTGGTGATGGTCGGCTGGTGTACGGGCTTCCCGTACTGGCCGACCTTCGTTATCTGCGCGGTGGGCGGGATGCTGGGCTTGATGTACAGCGTGCCGCTGCGGCGCGCGCTGGTCACCACCTCCGACCTGCCCTACCCCGAGGGCGTCGCGGCGGCCGAGATCCTCAAGGTCGGGGCGGTCTCCGACGGTGAGGGCGAGCGCGGCGCGGCGGCGGCCGAGGAGAACCGGATCGGGCTGCTGACGGTGGTCTGGGGCTCGCTGGCCTCGGCCGCCTACGCCGCGGTCGCCGCGACCCGCGTCTTCGCCGGCGAGGTGGCCGGCTACGTCCGGATCGGGCCGGCGGCGACCGGGATCGGCGGCTCGCTCTCGCTGGCGCTGCTCGGCGCGGGCCACCTGGTGGGGCTGTCGGTCGGCCTGGCGATGGTGCTCGGGCTGATCGTCTCCTGGGGGATCGCGACGCCGGTGCTGACCGCGCTCAACCCGGCCGCCGGCCCGCCGGGCGACGTCGCGGTCGCGATCTGGGCCCACAAGGTGCGCTTCATCGGGGCCGGCACGATCGGCATCGCGGCGATCTGGACCCTGCTCAAGCTGGCCGGGCCGGTGACCCGCGGGGTGACCTCGGCGCTGGCCGCCTCGCGCCGCCTGGCGGCCGGCGAGGGCGCCGCGCTGCCGCGCACCGAGCGCGACATCCCGATCGGCACGGTGGCGCTGGTCAGCGTGGTCTGCCTGATCCCGCTGGCGGTCCTGTTCTACAGCTTCCTGGCCGGCGGCGCGCTGGGCGGGCTGGTGGTGCCGCTGATCGTCGGCGGGCTGGTCTACGTGGTCGTGGCGGGCTTCCTGGTCGCCACCGCCTGCGGCTACATGGCCGGTCTGATCGGCTCCTCGAACAGCCCCGTCTCGGGGCTGGCGATCCTGGCCGTGCTGGGCGCCTCGCTGCTGCTGCTGCTCGTCGCCCGCGGCCTGCTGCCCGGAGCGGGCCCGGCGCTGGTGGCCTACGCGCTGTTCGTCACCGCGGTGGTGCTGTGCGTGGCGACCATCTCCAACGACAACCTGCAGGACCTCAAGACCGGCCAGCTCGTCGACGCCACGCCCTGGCGCCAGCAGGTGGCACTGGTGATCGGGACCATCTTCGGCGCGGCGGTGATCCCGCCGATCCTCGACCTGCTCAACGCCGGCTACGGCTTCGCCGGCGCGCCCCACCTGCGCTCGGCCGCGGCGGCCCTGCCGGCGCCCCAGGCGACCCTGATCTCGACCTTGGCCAAGGGCGTGGTGCAGGGCCAGATCGACTGGGGGCTGATCGGGATCGGGGTGCTGGTCGGGATCGTCCTGATCGCGCTCGACGAGGCGCTGCGGCGGGCCAAGGGCTTCGGCCTGCCGCCGCTGGCGGCCGGGATCGGGATCTACCTGCCGGCCGGCACGATCCTGACCGTGGCGATCGGCGCGGTGGTCGGCCACTACTACGACCGCTGGGCCGAGCGCAGCCGCAACCCCGAGTCCGCCAAGCGGCTGGGCGTGCTGCTGGCCTCGGGCCTGATCGTCGGCGAGAGCCTGTTCGGGGTGCTGCTGGCGGGGATCATCGTGGCCAGCCACAAGGACGACCCGCTCGGCCTGGTCGGCGACGCCTTCGCCGGGCTCGCCAAGCTGCTCGGCGCGCTCGTCTTCGCGCTGCTGGTCGGGTTCTTGTACCGCTGGATCGCCCGCCGGTCCGAGCGGGTCTAGCGCAAGCGGCCGGGGGCGGTTTGCCCGCGGCCGTCCCGGCGTGGTAAACTGGGGCGTTGCGCCCGGCCGGACCACCCCGGCGGCCGGCGCTCGTCCAGCTCGGGGGAGATGGGTTCGGCCGCTCGCGCGCCCGAATCCGGCGCCGCTCCGCCTCGCGGCCCGGCGCTTCATCGGAAGGAATCACATGGCCAAGAAACAGGTCGGGAAGATCGGTCTCGCTCTTCCCGCCGGGAAGGCGACGCCCGCCCCTCCCGTCGGTCCGGCGTTGGGCCCCTACTCGCTCAACATCATGGACTTCTGCAAGCAGTACAACGACCGGACGAAGGCCCAAGAGGGCTTCATCATCCCGGTCGAGATCACGGTCTTCGAGGACCGCACGTTCACCTTCATCACGAAGACGCCGCCCGCGTCGTTCCTGATCAAGCGCGCGCTGGGCCTGGAGTCGGGTTCCAAGGAGCCCAACCGCAACAAGGTCGGCAAGCTGACCGAGGATCAGGTCCGCGAGATCGCGACCACCAAGATGCCCGACCTCAACGCCAACTCGATCGAGCAGGCGATGAAGATCGTCGCCGGCACCGCGCGCTCGATGGGCGTGGAGGTCGCCTGATGCGCACGCACGGCAAGCGCTACAAGAACCTGGCCGCCGGCTTCGACCGCGACGCGCTCTTCGCGCCCGACGAAGCGACGGCGATCGTGAAGAAGAACGCGACCGCGAAGTTCGACGAGACGGTCGAGATCCACATCAAGCTCGGCGTCGACCCCAAGAAGTCCGACCAGAACGTGCGCGGCACGGTGAACCTGCCGCACGGCACGGGCCGCACCGTTCGCGTGATCGTGTTCGCGCGCGGTGACGCGGCGCGCGCGGCGGCGGACGCCGGCGCCGACGTGGTCGGCGAGGCCGACCTGATCGAGCGCGTGAAGGGCGGCTTCAGCGACTTCGACGTCGCGGTCGCGACGCCGGACATGATGCCCTCGATCGGTAAGGAGCTTGGCCGTATCCTGGCTCAGAAGATGCCCAACCCGAAGTCGGGCACCGTCACCCCGAACCCGGGCAACGCGGTGCGCGAGATCAAGTCCGGCAAGGTCGAGTACCGCCTGGACAAGACCGGCATCGTCCACACCATCGTCGGCAAGGCC
>JASLGJ010000500.1 GCA_030150085.1 Candidatus Elarobacter sp.
CTGCTGCGGCACCGCGTCGACGACGATCTTGCCCTTGGCCTTGGTCGCGACGTTGATCGGCGCGATCTCGGCGTCGAAGTGGCCCGCCTCGTGCGCCTCGTGGGCGCGCTTGTGGCTCTGGTAGGCGAACTCGTCCTGCACCGCGCGCGTCACGCCCAGCTCGGCTGCGACCTTGGCCCCCTGGGCCGCCATCGCTTCGTCGAAGTAGTAGTCCCACAGGCCGTCGTGGATCATCGCGTCGACCAGCGCGCCGTTGCCGTAGCGGTAGCCGTTGCGCGCGCCGGGCAGCAGGTAGGGGGCGTTGGACATCGACTCCATGCCGCCCGCGACCACCAGCCGCGCGTCGCCGTCGCCGATCGTGCGCGCGCCGTACGCGACCGCGAGCAGGCCCGAGGCGCAGACCTTGTTGACGGTCTCGGCGGTGGTCGTCTTGGCCAGCCCGGCCTTGAAGGCGGCTTGGCGCGCCGGGGCCTGGCCGACCCCGGCCTGGATGACCTGGCCCATGATGACGTGGTCGACGTCGGCGGGATCGACCCCGGCGCGCAGCAGCGCGTTGCGGATCGCGTCGGCGCCCAGCGACGTGGCGGCCAGCGAGGAGAGCGCCCCGCCCAAGCGCCCGAAGGGCGTGCGCGCGGTGGCGAGGACGACGGTTCCGGGTTTCATAGCCCGGATGACTTCTAGGGGGTCGAGACCGGGTCCCTGGGGCGGGGTGTTTGGCTGCAGACGATCGTCGTGTCCGGCTCGCAGCTCTCGCACTCGAACTGCACCGTGACGTGGCCGATCCCGAACTCCGCCCGCAGCGCGCCGTCGACCGCGCGCAGGATCGCGCCGGCCTCGGACAGCTTGCGGTCGTCCAGCACCACGTGGGCCGAGAGCGCGTGCGAGCCCGAGCCGATCGTCCAGACGTGCAGGTCGTGGACGTCCACCACCCCGTCCACGGCCCGGATCCGCTCGCGCACCGCGGGCACCTCGGCGTGGCCGGGCGCGCTCTCGAGCAGCACGTCGGTGGCCTGGCGCACGATCCCCACCACCCCCGCCACGATGATCGCCGAGACCAGCAGCGAGAGGAGCGGGTCCAGCCAGGCCGCGCCGGTGCGGGCGATGACCAGACCGCCCGCGACGACGGCCGCCCCGCCCAGCGCGTCGCCCCCGACGTGCAGCAGGGCCGCGCGCACGTTCAGGTTCGGCTGGTGCCCGGGCCCGCCGAAGGCGTGGTGGCCGTGGCCGTGGTCGGCGGCGCGGTCGTGGTCGCCGGGGGCGTGCGCGTGGCCGGGGCGCTCGCCGCGCAGCAGCAGCGCGCCGACGGCGAGGTTGACCGCCAGGCCGATCGCGGCCACCCCGGCCATCAGCCCGCCGGCCGGCGTCTCGGGGTGGGCGAAGCGCCGCACGGCTTCGATCACGACCAGGATCGTGACCGCGCTCAGGAGCGCGCCGTTGGCCAGCGCGGCCAGGATCTCGTAGCGCGCGAAGCCGTAGGTCCGGCGCGGGGTGGCGGGGCGCTTGGCCGCGACCGCGGCGGCCAGCGCGATCCCCAGCGCGACGACGTCCATGATGACGTGTGCGGCGTCGGAGAGCAGGGCCAGCGAACCCGAGCGGATGCCGCCGGCGACCTCGAGCGCGGCCACGGCCGCGGTGGCGATCAGCGCCAGCCGCAGCCGCCCGGTCGAGCCGCCCGCGGCGGCGCTCACGGCGCCCGCAGCGCTTTGAGCGCGAGCACCGCCAGCATGGCGCCGAAGGTCGCGAACGTGCGCGACTCCGCTTTTCCGATCACCTCGGGATCGTACGACCCCTGCTGCGGCTGCGACGGTTCCAAAAGCGGTATGACCGGGGGCACACGCCTCACGTAGTCCTCGAAGGCCGGCCCGAAGGTCTCGCGCAGGTAGCCTTCCTCGTGCGGGACGATGAGCGCGTACACGCCCAGCATGGCGGCCAGCGAGCCGCCCACCAGCGCGAGCCGCGCGGCGGGCGCGTTGCGCCCGGTGAAGGCGACGGCGAAGCCGGCCGCGGTCAGGAAATTGCCGACGTAGAGCGGGTTGCGCACGCGGGCGTAGGGGCCGGCGGTGACCAGGGCGGGGGCGGTCACCGTGTCGCCGCGGGTGGTGACCCCGCTGTAGCCGACCGCCCACATCCGCACCGCCTCGCCCGCGAAGGCCAGCGGCAGGCCGAGCGCGATCGAGAACGCGCTGGGCTTGCCCAGCGCGGCCAGCGCCACGGCCGGCAGCGCCAGCAGCGTGCCGCGCCGTCCGAAGACGAAGGCTTGGAGGTCGTCGTTCACGGGGTCGCTCCTGCGCGCTCGCGCGCGTCGTCGTAGACCGCGCGTAGCGCGGCCGCAAGGGAAATGCGCGGCGCCCAGCCGGTCGCCGCGCGCAGCTTGGCCGCGTCGCCCGCGCTGAGCGGAACGTCGGCCAGGCGCATGCGCGCCGGGTCTTCCCGGATCTCGACCGGGACGCGGGCGATCTCCACCAGCCGGCGCAGCACGTCCTTCAGCGGCGTCGCGCTGCCGCTCGCGACGTTGTACAGCTCGCCCGGCTCGCCCGCGCCTTCGAGCAAGAGCGCGTAGGCCGCGCAGACGTCGCGCACGTCGAGGAAGTCGCGCGCCGCCTCGAGGTTGCCGACCTCGATCAGCGGGCCGCGCCCGGCCGCGGCGCGCGCGATCTGGGCCGCGAAGCCGGCCACCGCGAAGCGCTCGTCCTGGCCCGGCCCGATGTGGTTGAAGGCCCGCGTCACGACCGCGTCGAGACCGTACGCGCGGGCGTAGGCCTGGGCCAGCGCCTCGGCCGCGAGCTTGCTCGCCGCGTAGGGGTTGGCCGGGCGCGGCGCGGTCGTCTCGCGCAGCGGGTACGCGCCGGGCGGCTGCGCGCCGTAGACCTCGGCACTGCTCACCACCAGCACCCGCGGCGCGGCGCCGCCCTCCCTCTGCGCGCGGGCCGCCTCCAGCACGTTGAGCGTGCCGCCGGCGTTGACCGCGAAGGTGCCCGCCGGATCGGCCAGCGCGGCCGGCACGAAGGCCTGCGCGGCGAGGTGCGCGACCGCCGCGGGGCGGGCCAGCTCGAAGGCCGCGCGCACCGCCAGCGGGTCGGCCACGTCGACCGGGAGCGCGTCCTCGTGCGGCTCGCGGTCGGCCGGCACGACCTCGTGCCCGCGCTCGCGCAGCAGCGCGACCAGATGCCGCCCGACGAAGCCGCGCGCCCCGAGGACCAGAACGCGCACGGCTCAGGTCCGCACGAACGGGGCCAGGCGCTCGAGGTCGGCCCGCACCATCCGCTCGACCAGCTCCTCGAACGTCACTTCCGGTGCCCAGCCCAGCACCCGCCGGGCCTTGGCCGGGTCGCCGACCAGCAGGTCGACCTCGGCCGGGCGGTAGTAGCGCGGGTCGACCACGACGTGGCGCTCCCAGTCCAGCCCGACCGTCGCGAAGGCGCGCTGCACGAACTCGCGCACGCTGTGCGTGCGCCCGGTCGAGACGACGTAGTCGTCGGGCGCGTCACGCTGCAGCATCAGCCACATGGCGCGCACGTAGTCGCCCGCGAACCCCCAGTCGCGCTGCGCGTCGAGGTTGCCCAAGCGCAGTTCCGCCTGCAAGCCGAGCTTGATCCGCGCCACCCCGTCGCTGATCTTGCGCGTCACGAACTCCTTGCCCCGGCGGGGCGAGTTGTGGATCACCAGCTCGCCGACCCCGGCCGCGAAACGGCCGCTCTCGGTGGTGATGTCGTACAGCCAGCCTTCGTAGTGCGGCAGCTCGACGATGCGCTTGACCTCGCGCAGATCTTTGCGGAGATGCGCGCCCTTGTTCCCCTGCGGGTTGGGAGAGCGCAGGTTCATCGAGTAGAACGGTCCCGGCCGCTCCGGCGGACCGACGTCGACGTTGAGAACGAGTTCTTGCCCGAGCGCGACGCGCGCCATCCACCACAGCCCCGCGGCGAGCACCGGCGAGTTCGTCTTGAAGTTCTTGTACTTGTAGGTTCCGTTGCCGGCCTTGAGCCCGTCGGCGGCATTGTAGCCGGCGAGAAACGCGCGCCAGACCGCCTGATCGCCGTTCAGGATGACTTGCGGAACCCGCTTGTATCCGTCCTTGGTATAGCAGGTCTCGTACAACCATTGCTTGTAGGTCGGCGCACCGTTCAGCACGAGCTGGCCGACCACGCGCCCCGGTATGAAGCCCGAAGTGGATTCGTAATACGTCGAACGACCGCACGTTATGCGTTCCCAGCAGCTCGCAAAGTAGTTGCGCAGATGAGCACTGCTGTTGGTGAACTTGGCGCTCACGCTGCCCTGCGCGTTCCGAGAAGCAGAGCCGTCCCCGACGAACGCCCCGAGCATCCACGCCGTCTCGAGGCTGATCGTCGTATATGCCGGCGCTTCGGGCAACTCGGCACGCTTCATCGACTCACCCGGCTCCAGTTCGCGCGCGGGTTTCTCGCCGTCGGCAGTGAAGACTACGTGATCGCCGGTGGTTGTGACCGTTCCACAGCGAGCCTCGATCCGCCGCACCGCTTTGTTCGCAACGACAGGTCGGTGCTTGTACGCGCTGCCGCCCAGCACGCGCACGAAGCGGTCGCCGTCCCACACTTCGAGATCTTCGAGCGTGACGTCTTGATAGGTGGGACCCTTCTCACGCACGGATATGATCTCGCCGATCGGCACGACATCGACGAGGTTGCCGCGCCGCACGATGATCGGCGTCCAGGCAGGTACGCTCTCGTGGTTAAAAAGTATCCCGCTCACTGCGTACAGGTCGTAGGACTCGCGGTAGTTGATCGTGATCCAGTGGCCGTAGAGCTTCGCGACGCCGTAGGGCGAGCGGGGGTAGAACGGGGTGTCCTCGTTCTGCGGCACGGCTTGCACCTTGCCGAACATCTCCGAGCTCGAGGCCTGGTAGAAGCGGATGGTGGGGTCGACCGTGCGCACCGCCTCGAGCACGCGCGTCACGCCCAGCGCGGTGAACTCGCCGGTCAGCACCGGCTGGCTCCACGAGGTCGGCACGAACGACTGCGCGGCGAGGTTGTAGATCTCGTGCGGCTGCACGGCCGCGACGATCGAGGTGATCGAGCTCTGGTCGAGCAGGTCGCCCGAGACGAACTCGATGTCGTCGACGATGTGCCCGATGCGCTCGTGCACGTCGGTCGAGGTGCGGCGGGTCATGCCGACGACGCGGTAGCCCTTGCCCAGCAGCAGCTCGGCCAGGTACGAGCCGTCCTGGCCGGTGATGCCGGTGATGAGCGCGGTCTTCTGCGACATGGCCGGGTCAGTTCAAGATCTGGACGTTGTGTCCGCTCTCGTCGAAGACGAAGCGCGTCTCGAACAGCTCGTCGCGCTCGGGACCGACGATCTTGGACTGGATCACGATCCGGTGCACCAGCTTGTCGTTGTGGCGCACGATCCCCGAGTAGAAGTACTGCACCAGCGGGGTGACGCGCTCGTCGAGCGGAGCCAGGCGGCGGCGCTCGACGAGCATCCGCAGCAGGCGCAGCTGCAGCTCCTTGGGCAGCAGGCGGGCCGTGTCGTCGGGCGTCATGCGGATCGCGGTCAGCTCTTCCTGAGCCTTGTTGGCCTCGGCCACCGGCTTGTCGGTGGTGTAGCGGATGATCGCGTCCCAGTCGTCGGCCGGGATGCCGGTGAAGCGCATCCCGTAGCGCCAGACCTTGCGCCCCTGGTGCTGGACGTTGTCGTGCCAGACGGTCTTGGCCCGCATCCGCACGGAGCGCCCGTCGAGCTCGGCCCGGACCTCGAACTCCTCCTGGCCGATCGGCTCCTGGGTCAGGATGCAGACCCCCCCGCCGCCGATGTCCAGCCCGATCGCCGCGCGCTGCGCCTTGCCGTCCAGGCTGTAGGCGGCCCGGTACGGCTTGCGCTTGCGCGGGAACTTGCGGCGGTTCTGTTCCTTCCCGGTGAACCAGGCCAGGAGCTCGGGGAGCATACGTCCCGGCTAGCTTGGACCAACGCTCCCGGAACTCCCGGGAAGGTCCGCCGAGAGGTCGCTCGGGCCGAGCTACCAGGGAGCGTCGGCGATGGCTTGCCACTGCTCGGGCGCGGTGCCCGACCAGTCGTAGAACAGCACCCCGATCGCGCCCAGCTTGCGGCCGGCCTCGATTCCGGCCCGCAGCTCGTCGGGCGGCGGAGCGCCGCGGGCCGAGAGCGGAGCGGTCTGGGCCCCCAGCGCCAGCGCCACCCGCGGGCCGGCCAGCGCGCGCAGCTTCGCGAGCGACCCGGTCACGGCGCGGGCCGTTTTCTCGGCGCTGTCCCACGGCCCGAGCATGCGCCAGTAGGTCATCGGCTGGAGCACGTCGGCCGCGGCCGCGATCTCGGCGTAGGGGTAGCTGCGCTCGTCGAGCCGCTCCAGGAAGGGATCCTCGACGTTGGCCGCCAGCAGCACGCGCGGACCGACCGCGGCCCGCAGCTCGCGCAGGTAGGAGCGCAGGGCGGCGTAGCCGGCCGGGCCGGCGCCCAGGAACTCCTCGCCCCGCTCGACGTCCACCGCCAGGCCGGTGACGCGGTGCCCGGCCGGGGTGCGGTACGCCGCCACCGCGGCGGCGCGGGCCAGGTCGTCGAAGGCCGCGGCGCGCGGGACGGTCCAGCCCACCACCGCGATCCCCGCCGCGTCCAGCCCGTCGATCAGGCGGTCGACGGTGGCCTTGGCGGCCGGGGTGCTCTCGTCGAACGCGCCGTAGGCCAGGCGCAGCTCGACGTAGCGCAGGCCGGCCGCCTTGGCCGTGGCCACGATCCGCTCGGGCTCGAGCTTCGCGAAGCCGTCGTCGTCGAGCGGGTCGCCCGAGAAGGCCAGCCAGGCGCCCTTGCCGCGCACCGCGTCGAGCGTGCTGGGCGGCAGCTCGGGCGGCACCGCCGCGGCTACCACCTGGGCGGGGGCGCCGGGGCGCGAGACCCGGTAGCGCACCGTGCGGCCCGGCGCGACGCTCGCGTCGTCCCAGTGCGAGGCGGCCGGGTCGTGCGCGAGCGCCGCGACGGCGGCCGTGCCGTCCGGGGCGAGGCGCTCGATCCGCACCCCGCGCGCGGTGCGCGGAAACCAGCCG
>JASLGJ010000526.1 GCA_030150085.1 Candidatus Elarobacter sp.
CGACGGTCGCGATGGAGCCCGGCGACGCGATCATCGTCTTGGCGGGCAGGTCGCGCGTGCCGCCGCCGCGCTGTACGAACACGTGCGCGCCGGGCGCGCCGTCGCCGCCGCCTTCGGTGCCGTGCGGGCGCACGGCGTGGCGCTCGGCCAGCAGCGAGGCGGTCGCGCTGCCTTCGCGCAACGCGAACGCGCGCACCAGGCCGCTGCCACCGCGGTACGTGCCGTCGCCCGAGCTCTGCTCGGCGAACTCGTACGCGGTGATCAGGATCGGCATGGTGCGCTCGATCGACTCGATCGGCGTGTTGAGGGTATTGGTCATGTGGACGTGGATGCCGTCGATGCCGTCGGCGTTCGGGCGCGCGCCCATGCCGCAGCCGTTGGTCTCGTAGAAGGCCCAGCTCTTGCCGGCCCCGTCGAGCCCGCCGATCAGGACGTTGTTCATCGAGCCGCCGCTCTGCGCGGGCACGCGCCCGGGCGCCAGCTTGGCCAGCGCGCCGAGCACCAGGTCGGCGTTGCGCATCGAGGTCTCGACGTTGCCCGCGCTGACCGGCGCGGGACGGCGCGGGTTGAGCAGCGTGCCCTCCGGGATGTGGACGCTGATCGGGGCGAACGAGCCGTCGTTCATCGGGATGCGCGGGTCGGTCACCGCGCGCACCGCGTAGTACACGCCCGAGAGCGTGACGCCGTAGACCGCGTTGAGCGGCATGGCGCGCTGCGGCGTGGTGCCGGTGTAGTCGAGCGCGAGCGTGTCGCCGCGCTTCTCCAGCCGCACCCGCAGCACGATGGAGGGCTCGCCCCGCTCGTCCTCCATGACGTCCTCGTGCTCGACCGCGCCGTCGGGCAGCGCGCGCAGCGCGGCGCGCGTGCGCCGCTCGCCGTCGGCCAGGGCCTTGTCGAGCGCGGCCTCGACCGTGGCGAGCCCGTAGCGCTCGACCAGCTCCAGGAAGCGCCGCTCGCCGACCACGTTGCCCGCGATCTGGGCGCGCAGGTCGCCCGCGCGCGACTCGGGCGTGCGCGAGTTGGACTTGATCAGCTCGATCGTCTCGTCGACCACCCGGTCGGCGCGCATGAGGAGCGTCGGAGCGATCACGCAGCCCTCGGCGAACAAGTCGCGCGCGTCGGGCGGCATCGAGCCGGGCACCGCGCCGCCGACGTCGGTGTGGTGCGCCTTGTTGGCCGCGTAGCCGACGTGCCGGCCGGCGTGATAGATCGCCCGAATGACGGTGACGTCGTTGAGGTGCGTCCCGGCCAGGTAGGGGTCGTTGACGACGATCATGTCGCCCGGCTCGAGCCGGCGCCCGCGCTCGGCCAGCCAGGCGACGACGCGACGCAGCCCCCACGGCAGCGAGCCGAGGTGGACCGGAATGTGCTCGGCCTGCGCGACCAGCCGCCCGCGCGCATCGAACAGCGCGCACGAGTGGTCGAGCCGCTCCTTGATGTTGGGCGAGTACGCGGCGTCGCGCACCGCGATCCCCATTTCCTCGCTGGCGTAGATCAGCGCCGAGGAGACCAGCTCGGCGGTGATCGGGTCCAGCGCGGCCGCCGGGGCGTTCGCCGCCGCGGTGCTCTCGCCTTGGGCCGGCGTGCCTTCGCTCGCCGTTCCTTCGCTCGCCGTCCCGTTGGTCGAACGGATCTCGCTCATCGTGCCTGCTCCATGACCAGGTTGCCGTACTCGTCGGTGCGCGCCGACCAGCCCGGCGCAACGTAGGTGGTGGCGTCGTATTGCTCGACCACCGCCGGGCCGTCGAACGCGTCGCCGGGGCGCAGCGCGGCGCGCGCGTAGACCGGCGTGTCGGCGAACCCCGTGCCGTCGAACACCGGCCGGCGCTCGCGCAGCGCGCGCTGCTCGGGCGCGCGGCGGGGCGGCGCGGCGGCGGCGACCAGACGCGGCTTGGGCGTGGTGCCGATCGCGACCACCCGCGCGGTGACGATCTCGACCGGGTCGTGGCGCGCCGCGAAGCCGTAGCGCTGCTCGTGCCGGGCGTGGAACGCTTCGACCGCTTCTTCGAGCGAGCGGGGCGCGGTAACGACCAGCTCGGTCGACTGGCCGACGTAGCGCAGATCCAGCTCGCGCACGAAGCTGCGGTCGGCCTTGGCGACACCCTGCTCGGCCAGCGCCGCGTCGCCTTCGCGAGCGAGCGCGTCGAACAGCTTGCGGGTGCGCTTCCACGTCTCGTCGTCGGCCGGCGCGACCAGCGAGCGCACCGCGACCTGCCGCACGTCAGCCGCCAGCAGCCCGTAGGCCGAGAACACGCCCGGCGCGCCGGGCACGACGATCCGCCCGACGCCGATGTCGGCCGCGACCGCGCAGGCGTGCAGCGGCCCGCCCCCGCCGAAGGCCAGCAGGGTGAAGTCGCGCGGGTCGTGCCCGCGCTCGACCGAGACGATGCGCAGCACCTTGGCCATCTCGGCGTCGACCAGCGCGGCGATCCCGGCCGCGGTGCGCTCGATGTCGCCGCCCAGCGGCCCGCTCACCGACGCGACGGCCGCGCGCGCGCGGTCCTCGTGGATCGGGAACGCGCCGTCGAGCCGCGCGCGCGGGTTCAAGCGCCGCAGCACGACGTTGGCGTCGGTGACGGTCGGCCGGTCGCCGTTGCCGTAGCAGGCCGGGCCGGGATCGGCACCGGCCGAGATCGGCCCGACGCGCAGCGTCCCCGCCGCGTCGTTCCAGGCGATGGTGCCGCCGCCCGCGCTCACCTCGGCCAGGTCGACGAACGGGAAGCGCACCGGGTATCCGCTGCCCTTGACGGAGCGCCCGCTGTGCGTCGAACCGGCCGCCTCGAAGGAGGCGCTGACCTCCGGCACGCCACCGAAGATCGTGCCGGCCTTGGCGGTCGTGCCGCCCATGTCGAACGAGAGCACGTTCTGCAAGCCCAGCGCGCGCCCGAGGTAGGCCGCGCCGATGACGCCGCTGGCCGGACCGGACTCGATCAGCGTCGCCGGCCGCCGCGCGGCCGTCTTGAGCGCCGCCATCCCGCCGTCGGAGCGCATGACGAAGATCGGCGCCTGCACGCCCAGCGCCCGCACCCCGCGCGCGACCCGTTCGAGATACGCCCGCACGATCGGCGACAGCGCGGCGTTGACGACGGTGGTCGAAAAGCGCTCGTACTCGCGGTACTGCGGGTCGATCTCCGACGACAGCGAGACCTCGACGCCGGGGATCGCGGCGGTCAGCGCCTCGGCGACGGCCTGCTCGTGGGCGGGATCGACGTCGGCGTGCAGCAGCCCGACCGCGACGGCGGTGATGCCTCGCTCGCGGAGCGTCGCGACGGCGGCGTCCACGGTGCCGCGGTCGAGCTCGACGAGCGTGGTGCCGTCGTGCGTGCGGCGCTCGCGCACGACCAGCCGGTCCTCGCGCCGCGCCAGCGGCTTGGGCCGCGTGACGTTCAAGTCGTAGATCGCGCTGCGGTTCTGCCGCCCGATCTCCAGCACGTCCCGAAACCCTTCGGTGGTGATGAACGCCACCCGCGGCAGCTCGAGGTGCACCTGTCCGAGCAGCGCGTTGGTCGCGATGGTGCTGGCGTGCGCGACGAGCGCCACCTCACCCGGCGCGACGTCCGCCAGCAGCGAGCGCAGCGACTCCAGCAACCCGTCCTCCGGCGCCTGCGGCGTGGAGGAGACCTTGAAGCGTACCAGCCGCCCGTCATCCTCGAGCGCGACGAGGTCCGTGAACGTCCCGCCGATGTCGATTCCGACCCGCCAGCTCATGCCGCCCCGATTCCCAAGAACGCTTCCTGCACCAGCGGATCTCCGCTCAAGTCGCTCGCCATACCCTCTAGGACCACCCTTCCCGTCTGCAGCACGTAGGCCCGGTCGGCCAGCTTCAGCGCCTCGCGCACGTTTTGCTCCACCAGCAGGACGGTCGTGCCGCGGGCGGCGATGGCGCGGATGCCGGCGTAGATCTGCGGGATCAGGATCGGAGCGATGCCCAGCGACGGCTCGTCGAGCATCAGCAGGCGCGGGCCGCTCATTGTTCCGCGCGCGATCGCGAGCATCTGCTGCTCGCCGCCGGAGAGCGTCGAGGCGCGCTGGTCCAGCCGCTCGCGCAGGATCGGGAACGCCGTGAAAGCCGCTTCCAGCCGCTCGCCGCGGTGCGCGGCGTCGCGGTCCACGAACGCGCCCAGCAGCAGGTTGTCGCGGACGGTCGCGCTGGCGAACACCCGCCGGCCCTCGGGCACGTGCGCGATCCCGCGCGCGACGATGCGGTGCGCCGCCACCCGGGTGACGTCCTCGCCGTCGAAGCGGACCGTGCCGCTCACCGGCCGCACCAGACCGCTGATCGCCCGCAGTAGCGAGGTCTTCCCCGCGCCGTTCGCGCCGACCAGCGCCACGATGGTGCCGGCGTCGGCATGCAGCGACACGCCTTGCAGCGCGCGCATTCCATCGTATGCGATGGAAACGCCGGCAACTTCGAGCAGCGGCCGCTCTACCGGTGACGCCGTCGCAGGGCCGGCTCCACGCTCCGGATCGCTCACGACGCCTCCTCGGCGATGTGGGCGCCCAGGTAGGCTTCGATCACGCGCGGGTCGCGCACCGCCTCGTGGGCGCTGCCGCGGAAGATCGTCTTGCCGGCGGCGATCACCACGACGTGCTCGGCGATCGGCATCAGCACCTCCATCACGTGCTCCACCATCAGCACGGTGATCCCACGGGCCAGGATGCGCCGCAGCAGGCTCACCGCGTCGTGGCACTCGGCCGGGGTAAGTCCGGCCATCACCTCGTCGAGCAGCAGCAGCGCCGGCTCGGTCGCGAGCGCGCGTGCGACCTCGAGCCGCTTCTTGTCGGCGATGGTCAGCGCGCGACCCAGCCGGTTCGCCTTCTCGGCCAGCCCGACGAAGGCCAGCGTCTCGCGCGCGTGCGCGATGGCGTCCGCCAGGCGCGGCCGGCGCAGCAGCGCGCCGACCGTGGTCGCTTCGAGCACGGTCATGTCGGCGAAGGTCTGCACGATCTGGTACGTCCGCCCGATCCCCAGCGCCGCGACCCGGTGGTACGCCATCCCGGCAATCTCCTCGCCGCGAAACCGCACCGACCC
>JASLGJ010000546.1 GCA_030150085.1 Candidatus Elarobacter sp.
GGCGCCCGCGTCGTCGCGCGCGCCGGCCACGGGGACGCCGTCCTGGTCGGTCACGACGCCGACCACCAGCTCCTCGGCCCCCGCCGGAAGGGCCGGAAGTGCCGCGAAGGCGGCCCCGAGCACGAGGGCCGCGGCCCGAAAAGCCGCGGTTTTCAGACGCATTTCATCGAATCGTGGTAGGCTCGGAACGAGATGATTCGCGCCCGCGTGCCATGGCTGATCGCCTTCGCCGCACTGGCCACGATGCTTTCCGCCGGGGGAGCCGTTCTGGCCCAGACCAGCGGCGTGCTCGGCGGGCTGGACGCCCTCGTCCCCAGCGCTCCGCCGGCCCTGCTGGCGCCGATCTCCGAGGACGGCCGGGTCGGCTGGACCTGCGCGGCCGAGCGGGCGGCGCGCGCGCGCTCGGCCCGCGAGGCGGAACTGCCGGGCGCCGACCGCTGACGTGCCGCGCGCCGCGCTGGTTCCGCTGGTCCTGCTGCTCGGGCTGCTGCCCCTCGCCGCGCAGGCCCAGACCTACGGCCTGCCCACCCCGCAGCCGCGCTCGACCGATCCCGCCGCGCTGCGCCGGGTGGCGCGCGAGCGCGAGGTCCACGAGCGCTTCCGGCGCGGCCTCGAGGCCGAGGCCAACGGCGCCTGGGACGCTGCCGCGGCGGAGTTCCGGCGCGCGATCGCGCTCGACCCGCCCGAGCCCAAGGGCTCGACCGCGCGCTACGACCTGGCCCTGGCCCTGGCCCACACCGGGCAGCGCGGCGAGGCGATGGAGCAGCTCGACGAGGCTCTGCGGCGCGACCCCGGCTTCGCCGCCGCGGCCGCCAACCTGACCTCACTGGCCCTCGAAGCGGGCGACGTCCCGCGCGCGCGGGCCGCGGCCGACCGCTTCGCCCGCATCGCGCCCGACGCCGCGCGGGCCCGCTACGCCCGCGGCCTGGCGGCCCTGCGCGGCAACGACCTGGGCACGGCGCGCGGCGAGTTCGGCGCGCTGCTGGGGAGCGACCCGTCCTACGCCGTGGCGCACTACGACCTCGGCCTGGTCGAGCTGCGCGGGGGCAACCTGGAGGCCGCGACGGCCGAGTTCCGGCGCGCGGTCGCGCTCGCGCCGGGCTACGCCCGGGCCCGCTTCGCGCTGGCCGAGGTCCTGATCCGCGACGGCCGGCGCGACGACGCGGCGCGCGAGCTGGACCGCACCCTGGCCGACGCCGCCGACCCGACCCTGCGCTCCCTGGCCAGCGCCCTGCGCGCGGGGCTGCGCTGATGCGGGTGCTGGTGATCGAGGACCACGTCGAGATCGCGCGCGGGATCGCGGCCATGCTCGGCCGGCGCAACTACGCCGTCACGCTGGCCCACGAGGGCCCGCGCGGGCTGGAGCTGCTGCGCGAGGAGGCCTTCGACCTGGCGGTGGTCGACATCGTGCTGCCCGGCCTGGACGGCTTCTCGGTCTGCCGCGAGGCGCGCCGGGCCGGGGTCGAGACGCCGGTCCTGATGCTGACCGCGCGCGAGGAGGTCGAGGACCGCGTGCGCGGGCTGGACGCGGGGGCCGACGACTACCTGGTCAAGCCCTTCGCCGAGGAGGAGCTGGCGGCGCGCCTGCGCTCGCTGACCCGGCGCGGCCGCCTGCCGCTGCGCGAGACCATCACCATCGGCGACCTGACGGTGGACGTCGGGGCGCGCAGCGTGAGCTACCGCGGCAGCCCGGTGCCGCTGGCCGCGACCGAGTTCCGGCTGTTCGAGCTGCTGGCCCGCAACCGCGGCCTGGTGCTCTCGCGCGACCGGATCTTGGACAAGGTGTGGGGGAACGGGTTCGACGGCGAGAGCAACATCGTGGACGTCTACGTCAGCGCCATCCGGCGCAAGCTGCGCGCCGCCGGAGCGAAGGAGTGCATACGAACGAGCCGGGGGCTGGGCTACACACTCGACGGGTGATCGGGCGGCTGACGCTCTCGTACGTCGCCGTCTTCGTCGTCGTGCTGGCCGCCCTGTCGCTGGCCGCCTTCGCCTTCCTCGCCCGGGCGAACCACGATCTGCTCGAGCCGCTGCTGGGCTCGCCCGCGGGCGAGGCGGTCTACGCCGCCGCGCTGCGCCGGATCGCGCTGGGGATCGCGGCCTTCGACCTGCCGCTGCTGGGCCTGGTGGCGCTGGCCTCGTACGCGCTGGCCCGCCTCTCGCTGCGCCCGCTGGAGGCGGCGAGGGAGCGCGAGGCGCGCTTCGTGGCCGACGCCGCGCACGAGCTGCGCACCCCGCTGGCCGCCATCGCGACGATCGCCCAGGCCGCCCCGCCGACCCCCGACACCGCCGCCATCGCGCGGATCGCGCTCGCGGCCTCGGCCCTGGTCTCCGACCTGCTCACCCTGGTGCGGGGCGAGGCGGTGGCGGCGCGGGTGCGCGAGCCGGTCGGGCTGGCCGCCATCCTGCGCGCCGCGGTGGCCGAGCTGAGCGCGAGCGGCGAACCGGCCTCCGGGACCGCGGCGAGCGCCGGCGGCGGCAAGCCGCGGGTGGACTTGGCCGCGCCCGAGGAGGTCTACGTGCTGGGCGAGGAGCGCCGGCTGCGCCAGCTGGTCGGCAACCTGCTCGACAACGCCCGCCGCCACGCCCGCAGCGCGGTTCGCCTGCGGGTCTTCGCCGAGGGCGACCAGGCCGTGGTCGAGGTCGAGGACGACGGGCCGGGGGTCGACCCGGCCGACCGCGAGCGGGTCTTCGAGCGTTTCTTCTCCAGCCGCCCGCAGGGCGAGGGCAGCGGCCTGGGGCTGGCGATCGCGCGCTGGGTGGCCCGCTCGCACGGGGGCGACGTGACCGTGGCCGAGCGCTCGCGCTTCGTGACCCGTCTGCCGCGCTACGTGCCCGAGGACTGAGCCGAACCATCGCAGGCCGGGCGGGGTCTGAAGGAGACGATGCTCGGCGGCGGTCCCCCGATCCACCTGATGTGGTCCAGTTCGTTCAACCCGGATCGTCCCAAGACGACCCGCAAGGTCGACCTGCGCCGCATCCTGGCCCTGTTCCGGCCCTACGCGCGCGAGGAAGCGCTGGTCCTGGTCTGCATCCTGATCGGGGCGCTGCTCGGGCTGCTGCCCGCGCTGTTCACCAAGTGGCTGATCGACGGCGCGATCCCGGCCAAGGACATGCACGGGGTCTGGCTCGACGTCGGCGGGATGGTCGCGACCGCGCTGGTCGCGGGCGTCCTGGGGGTGGGCCAGGGCTACCTGAACTCGCTGGTCGGCGAGGGCATCATGCGCGACATCCGGACCAGCCTGGTCGCGCACCTGCACACCATGCCGCTCGCCTTCTTCACCGGCACCAAGACCGGCGAGATCATGAACCGCGTCTCGTCCGACGTCGACAACGTCGACAACGTGGTCACCGGCACGCTGGTCACCATCGTGACCAACGTGCTGACCATCGTCACGACCGTGCCGACCCTGTTCATCCTGGACTGGCGCCTGGCGATCGTGGCGCTGATCATCATCCCGCTGATGATCCTGCCCCTCTCGCCGGTCGGGCGCAGGATGTACGAAGTGCGCAAGAAGACGCGCGAGAAGCGCGACGAGATCGAGTCGATCACCCAGGAGACGCTCTCGATCTCGGGGATCACGCTGATCAAGTCGTTCGTGCGCGAGCGCTTCGAGCGCGAGCGCTTCTACAAGGTCGGCAGCGACCTGATGAAGCTCGAGATCCGCCTGGCGATGGTCGGGCGCTGGTTCATCGCCGCGATCACCGCGATGGTCGTCGCCGGCCCGGCGCTGGTCTGGCTGATCGGGAGCTGGCTGGCGGTCTCGGGCGGCGCGCGCATCGGCTGGCTGGCGCTGGGCGGCGGGCTGACGGTCGGCACGATCGTGGCCTTCGTGCAGTACCTCAACCGGCTCTACACCCCGGCCTCGTCGCTGGCCGGCGTGCAGGTCCAGATCGTCTCGGCCTTCGCGGTGTTCGAGCGCATCTTCGAGTACCTCGACATGAAGCCCGAGGGCGACGAGAAGCCCGACGCGCTGGCGCTGCACGACGTGCGCGGCGAGGTCGCCTTCGAGGACGTCCGCTTCCAGTACACGCCCGACCGCACCGCGCTCGACGGGGTCACCTTCCGCGTGCAGCCCGGGCAGATGGCGGCGTTCGTCGGCCCCTCGGGCGCGGGCAAGACCACGATCACGAGCCTCGTGCCGCGCTTCTACGACCCGCAGAGCGGCACGATCCGGGTCGACGGCCACGACGTGCGCGACCTCACGCTGGCGAGCCTGCGCGAGAACATCGGGATCGTGACCCAGGAGACCTACCTCTTCCACGACACGATCGGGAGCAATCTGCGCTACGCCCGCCCGGACGCAACCGACGAGGAGATGATCGCCGCCGCGCGCGCCGCGAACATCCACGACTTCATCGCCCGCCTGCCGGAGGGCTACGACACGGTCGTGGGCGAGCGCGGGCACAAGCTCTCGGGCGGCGAGCGCCAGCGCCTGGCGATCGCGCGCGTGCTGCTCAAGAACCCGCGCATCCTGATCCTCGACGAGGCTACCAGCGCGCTGGACTCCGGCAACGAGGCCGCGATCCAGGAAGCGCTCGTCCCGCTCATGCAGGGCCGCACCAGCCTGGTGATCGCGCACCGCCTCTCGACGATCCTCAACGCCGACGTGATCTTCGTGGTCGAAGCGGGCCGGATCGTCGAGCACGGCACGCACGACGAGCTGATCTCGCGCGACGGCGCCTACGCCCAGCTCTACTGGAAGCAGTTCCGCGACCGCGCCGCGACCGAGCCGGTCGTCACGTAGGCCGGTGAGCGGCCGGACCGCGCGCACGGGCGGCCGGTACGCTCCCGCCGCGCGCCGAACTCCGCCGCGATGAGCGACGGGCTGCGCGTGCGCGGGCTGAGCAAGCGCTTCGGCGACAAGGTCGCCGTGGACGGCTTGGGCTTCGACGTCGCTCGGGGCGAGATCGTGGCGGTCGTCGGGCCCAACGGGGCGGGCAAATCGACGACCTTCCTGTGCTTGGCCGGGCTGCTGCGGCCGGACGCCGGGACGATCGCGTTCGGCGGCGCGCCGCTGGGCGCCGAGCGCGGGCGGGCCATCGCGCTGATCCCCGAGACGCCCGACGTCTACCCGCTGCTGACCGTGCGCGAGCACCTGGCTTTCGTCGCGGCGCTCACCAAACAGCCGCGCGGGTGGGAAGCGCGCGGCGACGCGCTGCTCGAGCGGCTGGGCATGGGTCCCGAGCGCGACACGCTGGGCCACGCGCTCTCCAAGGGCATGCGCCAGAAGACGCTGCTCGCGGCGACGATCCTGGGCGGCGCGCCGGTGCTGTTGCTCGACGAGCCGCTGATCGGCCTGGACCCGCTGGGCCAGCGCGAGCTGCGCGCGATCGTGGCCGGGCTGCGCGGCGAGGGCCACGCGAT
>JASLGJ010000576.1 GCA_030150085.1 Candidatus Elarobacter sp.
CGACTACCTGGCCATCGTCACGCTCGGCTTCGGCGAGATCGTGCGCGTGGTGGTGACGAACCTGAACGTCACCGGCGGCCCCAACGGCCTCTACGGCATCCCGCCCGCGACGCTGGGCTCGCTCGAGCTGAGCGGGGTGCGCGAGACCTACTGGCTCACCCTGGCCTTCTTCGCGGCGGTGCTGCTGTTCAGCGCGTACCTCGCGCGCTCGCACATCCGGCGCGCGTGGGAGAGCGTGCGCCAGGACGAGGCGGCGGCCGAGGCCGTCGGGGTGCCGACGCTGCGCGTCAAGCTCGCGGCGTACCTGTGCGGCGCGCTGGTGGCGGGACTGGTCGGGCCGCTCTTCGCGGCCCGCTTCGGCGCGGTCTCGCCGACCAGCTTCACCTACTTCGTCTCGGTGACGGTGCTGATCGTGGTCGTGCTGGGCGGGCGCGGGAGCGCGCCGGGCATGGTGGTCGGCGCGCTCGTCGTGGCCGGGCTGCCCGAGGCGCTGCGCTTCCTCCAGCAGTGGCGCATGGTGATCTTCGCGCTGCTCCTGGTCGGCATGATGCTGGTGCGCCCGCAAGGCCTGTGGCCCGCGCCGCGCGTCCGCCGCGATCCCTTCGCGGAGCTGGCGGAAGAAGAAGCGGACGCCGCCGAACCCGCGGCCGCCGAGCCGGTGGGCGGTGCCGCGCTCGGGGAGCCCGACGCGCTCCTGACGGTCGAGGAGCTGACCTGCCGCTTCGGCGGGGTGACGGCGGTCGACCGCCTGAGCCTGGAGATCCGGCGCGGCGAGATCCTCAGCATCATCGGCCCCAACGGGGCCGGCAAGACCACCGCCTTCAACTGCATCACCGGCGTCACGCGCGGCACGGGCACGATCCGCTTCGCGGGCCGCGCGGTGCGCGGGCTGGCCCCGCACCGCATCGTCGCGCTGGGCATCGCGCGCACGTTCCAGGGGATTCGGCTGTTCAAGGAGATGCCGGCCTACGAGAACGTGCTGATCGGGATGTACGCCCGCCCCGGCGCCGACGAGCTGCGCGAGGCGCGGCGCTGGATGCGCTTCGCCGGGGTGTGGGAGCACCGCCTGGCGCTCGCGGCGGAGCTGCCGTACGGCGTCCAGCGGCGGCTCGAGATCGCGCGCGCGCTGGCCGGGCGCCCGCGCCTGCTGCTGCTCGACGAGCCCGCCGCGGGCATGAACCCGACCGAGAAGCTGGAGATGATGGAGCTGATCCGGCGCATCCGCGCGCTGGGCGTGACGGTGGTCCTGATCGAGCACGACATGGCGCTGGTGACGCAGCTCTCCGAGCGGGTGATCTGCATGGACCGCGGGCGCGTGCTCGCCGCGGGCACGCCGCAGCAGATCCAGGCCGATCCGGCCGTGATCGAAGCCTACCTCGGCGCGGCCGATGACGACGAGCTGAGCTTCGACGAGCTCGCCGAGGAGCGGGAAACGGCGCTGGCATGGGACTCCTAGAGCTGCGCGGCGTCCACACGTTCTACGGCGACACCGAGGCGCTGCGCGGCATCTCGCTCGACGTCGAGCCGGGCGAGATCGTCAGCCTGCTGGGCAGCAACGGGGCCGGCAAGACGACCGCGCTGCGCACGATCACGGGCCTGGAGCGCGCGCGGCGCGGCACGATCCGCTTCGCCGGGCGCGACATCGCGGCGCTGCGCGCGGACGAGATCGTCGCGCTGGGCCTGGGACACGTGCCGGAAGGCCGCCGCATCTTCGCCAGCCTGACGGTGGAGGAGAACCTCAACCTGGGCGGCTTCCTGGTGCGGCGCCGCCCGGCGCTGCTGCAGGAGCGGCGCGACGAAGTCTACGGCCTGTTCCCGCGCCTGCGCGAGCGGCGCGAGCAGCTCGGCGGCACGCTCAGCGGCGGCGAGCAGCAGATGCTCGCCATCGGCCGCGCGCTGATGGCCGCGCCGCGCCTGCTCGCGCTCGACGAGCCGTCGATGGGCCTCGCGCCCAACCTCGTCCGCACGATCTTCACGATCCTGGCCCGCATCCGCAAGCGCGGCGCGGCGATCCTGCTCGTGGAGCAGAACGCGCGCCAAGCCCTGCGCCTGGCCGACCGCGCCTACGTGCTCGAGAGCGGCACGATCGTCCACTCCGGCCCGGCCCGCGAACTGGCCGCCAGCCCGATCGTCACCGCCGCCTACCTGGGCCAGCCGGTCGCGAATGCTCCCGACCCCCGCGAGCCCACCTCACCCGTCGAGTAAACCCAAAGCGCGTGCCTTGATCACCGCGTCCGCGCGTCCGTGAGCGGCTAGTTTGGCGTAGGCGTTGCGCAGGTGGGTGCGCACGGTGTGCGGGCTGCGGTTGGTGAGGATCGCGATGCGAACCGCGGAATGCCCGGCCGCCACGTGCTCGAGGATGGCGATCTCTCCCGCGGTGAGCGGACCGGTCGGGCGCTGCTCGGCATAGCGCCGGTGAACGGCAGCCACGAACTTCGCGTAGCGCTGGACCGCGGGCGGCGCATCTTGCCATGCCGAGCTCTCGCGGGCACCGAGGAGCCAGCCGCTCTCAGGGTCGCCGTGCATGAAGCGGGCTTGCGCGGCGCGCCGTCCGCGCACGGTGTCGCCGACCAAGGTGCTCGTGTTGGCGGCGAGGGCGCGTGCGAGCCGCAGCCGGCGCAGTTCGGCGGCCGAAACGGCCGACGGCCGAGCCGAGTCGTGGATCGCCTGGCGCGCGAGACGCCGGGCCGCCGGCACGTCGTCGAGCGCCACGGAGACGAGGGCCAGCACGGCGCGGCACAAGGTCCGCTCGCCGGTCGTCGTGCGCGAATCGGTGAGGGCCGTCAGCACGCTGCGCGCGGCGGAGAAATGGCCCGACCAACCCAGCCGCAGCACCTCGTTGATGGTCGCCGCGAAATCCTCGGGCCGCGGCATCGCCGGCGCCTCGTCGTGGTGCGCGCATTCGCTGGTCATCGCTATCCTCGTCGGCTCGTGCAGAGCAGTGATCCGCTCGTCACCCTCGAGCCGCTGGGGGAAGCCGCGCCGCCGATCGTCCCCGGGTGTAGGCGAGCGTGGCTCGCAAGGACGACCGGCGGCGGGCCGCCGTCGCCACGAGTGGCGACGGACACCGTGGAGAGCACCGCGTGCCGTCCACGCGTCCATCATGCGCGACCGATGTGGGCCGGTCCATCGGGAAAGTTTCGGAATTTCCGGAGCGGTCGGATGGCCGCGATCCCGCGACGATGGTCTGTCCGGGCTACGACGTGCGCCGGAACGCCTCGGCGGTGTCGGCGCTCGGCACTTCGGGCAGCCCGATGCCTCGGCGGCTGCATGCCGCGTAGAGTTCGAGGTACGAGTGGGTTCCGAACGCGTGGTTAATGTGCTCGACGTGGGTCCGTACCGTCGAGAGGGTGCGGTTGGTCTCCGCCGCGATCGCGGTCGGGCTCTTGCCTTCGAGCAGCCGCCGCAGGACGTCGCGCTGGGCGGGCGTCAGCGCCGACGCCACGGGGTCGACGTAGGCCCAGGCCCACGAGCCGAGGCGCCTGGCGAGGAACGAGGCCGGAAAATTGTCGCGCACGATGACGGCGGCGCGCTCCAACGGCATTTCGCCGCGCGTATCGACGGGCGTCGCATCGAGCTCGATCAGGGCGAGCGCCGCCCGCCACAGATACCCGCACGAGGCGAACCCCTCGGCCGACTTGCGCAGCAGCTGCCCGGCCCGCTCGTAGTCGCCGCTCACGCGGGCGACCAGGCCGCGGACGTAAGTGTCCCAGGCGACGAGGCGAGGATCCGCGCCGGGATCACGCAGTAGCCGGGTCGGGTCCATCTTGGTGGTGACACCGTCGTAACGATGCAAGACGGCCGATGCAGCAGCGGGATTGACCGCAGCATAGGCTTCGGCAAGCCAGAGCAGACCAACACGCTCCTCGTCAGTTGTCGCGTTCCAGTCGACGGAATTAGCGATCTTGTCGGCCTCGTCCGCAAGGTACCTCGCATTCCCGGACTCCTTGAATGCATAAAATACGTTCGCACCTGAGGCAATCGACCAGACTCGCCACGCTGCTGACGGTGCACGAGCGATTGCTTCATGGACCTTGCGTACGGCGGTTATCTGATCTCCGTCGTGCGCGTATAGCCATGAGTCTGCGCAATCCAGAACCATTCGTGTCTGGGTCGCAGTCGCCGGTACAAATACCGTACCGGGAACTGTACGGCCACTTGGGGCGGCATGCGATCCGGGAACCTGCGCGGATCGTAAGGTCATTTCCAAGACAGCGATCTGACAGATAATCTGCGTGGCCAAGGCTAGATCGCGCCCGCGGCAGAGTCCGTATAGATTCCGTGCGCGCTCGGACAACCGAAGCGCGGTGCTGTAGTCGGCACTCGCCAATGCCGCGAACGCGCGAAGCTGTACGGCTCGTACAGAGAGGATATCGAGCTTTGCGCGCTCAGTGGCTGCGGCATAGCGAGTGGCTAGTTTGAAGTCGCGCTTCGTCCAATAAGCAAGGCCTTGATAGTATTCGATCTCAGCTCGAATGGCGCGGTGCGCACGGCCGGACTTAGCTAGGGCAGCCGCTTGTACGAGCAGTTCGAGCCCGTGGTCCGCGTCTTGAGCCCGCGCCACCGCGGTCCCGTATAGCATGTAAGCGGTGCAGACTTCATCGACATGGGTAAACGTGGACAGAGCAGGCCCGACCA
>JASLGJ010000041.1 GCA_030150085.1 Candidatus Elarobacter sp.
GGTCCTCGCAGTGCGAGATGAACGCGTGCGGCAGGTCGGAGGCGTAGCGCGCGGCGTTGCGCAGCACGCGCGCGTCGCGCGGGGTCGAGCCGTCGTCGCTGAACGCCACGCAGCCCGCGTCGGCCAGCAGGTGGTAGGGCGCGAGCTCCTTGCCGGCCCGGCCCTTGGTCAGTGCGCCGACCGGGTACACTCGCGCCAGCCCGGCCGCCTCGGCGCGCCGCATCACCTCGGAGACGATCGCGGCGGAGTCGAGCGCGGGCTCGGTGTTGGGCATGCAGGCGACCGCGGTGAAGCCGCCCGCGACGGCCGCCGCGGTGCCGCTCGCGATCGTCTCCTTGTGGGTCTGCCCGGGCTCGCGCAGGTGAACATGCATGTCGATGAAGCCCGGCGCCACGATCGCCCCGCGCGCGTCGACCACCCGCGCGTGCGCCTCCTCGACGTGCTCGCCGATGCGCGTCACGACGCCGTTCTCGATCAGCACGTCGCGCCGCGCGTCGAGTCCCTGCGCGGGGTCGACCACGCGCCCGCCCACGATCAGCGTCTTCACGCCGGGACGGCCGCCCCGTTCACCAGCAGGTCGAGCACCGCCATGCGGACGTACACGCCGTTGCTGACCTGCGTCACGTAGCGCGAGCGGGGGTCGTCGAGCACCTCGTCGGTCAGCTCGACGCCGCGGTTGTAGGGGCCGGGGTGGAGGATCACCGCGTCCTCGCGCAGCGCGCCCAGGCGCGCGCGGTTGAGCTGGTAGCGCTGCGTGTAATCTTCCAGCGACGGCAGCAGCCCGCCGGTGATCCGCTCGCGCTGGATGCGCAGCATCATCACCGCGTCGACCCGCGGCAGCACCGCGTCGAAGTCGCGCTCGATCCGCACCCCCGGGCCGGCGAAGTCCTCCGGCAGCAGGGTGGCCGGGCCGACCAGCGTGACCTCGATGCCCAGCGCCCGCATGCCGACGATGTTCGAGCGCGCCACCCGCGAGTGCAGGATGTCGCCCACGATCGCGACCCGCAGGCCGGCGAAGCGGCCGAACTCGGTGCGCAGCGTCATCAGGTCGAGCAGGGCCTGGGTGGGGTGGGCGTGGGTGCCGTCGCCGGCGTTGATCACGTGCCCGTCGAACGCGTCGGCCAGCCGGCGGGCGAAGCCCGACTCGTGGTGGCGCACCACGATCACCCGCACCCCGATCCCGCGCAGGGTCAGCGCGGTGTCGGCGATCGTCTCGCCCTTGCCCAGGCTCGAGGCGCCCGGGGCGAACGAGATCACGTCCGCGCCGACCCGCTGCTCGGCCAGGGTGAACGAGGTCGCGGTGCGGGTCGAGGCCTCGAAGAACAGGTTGAGCACCGGCACGCCGGCCAGCAGGTCGCGCGGGGGGAGGGCGTCGCGGAAGGCGGCGGCCCGGTCCAGCACGCCCTCGACCTCGCGCGGGGTGAGGTCGTCGACGTCGAGCAGGCTACGAGGCGGCACGGTCCTCTTCGAGGGAGACCGTCACCGCGTCGGCGTCGGAGCGCTGCGGGGCCAGGATCACGTCGATGTGCTCGCGCCGGCTGGTCGGGATGGCCTTGCCGACGTAGTCGCCCTGGATCGGCAGCTCGCGCAGACCGCGGTCGATCAGCACCGCGAGGCGGATCGCGGTCGGCCGGCCGAGGTCGGTCACCGCGTCGAGCGCGGCCCGGACCGTGCGCCCGGTGTAGAGCACGTCGTCCACCAGGACGACCGTCTGGCCGGTGATCCCGCTGCGGATCTCCGACTCGGGCAGCTCGCGCGCCACGTCGTCGTCGCGGTAGAGGTTGATGTTGAGGAAGCCCAGGTCGGGCACCGTGCCGCGGATCTCGCCGATCTTGGAGGCCAGCCGGCGGGCCAGGGCCTCCCCGCCGCGGCGAATCCCGATCAGGAGGATGCCCGTCTGGACGTCCTCGGGCTCGACGATCTGGTGGGCCATGCGCGCGATCGTCCGCTCGATCTCGTCGGACGACATCAGCACGCGCCGCCGGGCGACCGCGGTCTGCATCAGGCGAACCTTCGGCACGCCGGGACCCGATGGCCTTCGGCCGCTGGTGCGTGCCGGTGCCGCAGCGCGCCCCCGCTTGCTCGCTTCGGACTGAAAGGAGACCGAAGCCGCCGTCGCATACCACCGCATACCACGCGCCACGGGACGACTTCGCTCGTAATCGAGCGGAGGTCTCGTGCTGCCGAAGGGCTTCGATGGCCAAGCGTCTGAACACGGTGCTCTTTGCGTTTGCGCTCGCGCTGGCCGGCTGCGGGGGCGCCTCGCACGCGCTGCCGCGAACGCTCCACGCGCCGGGCGCGCACGGGCGCGGCACGCTCGGGTCGGCGCCGCTGCCGCCGCCCGGGGTGACGCTGGGCGTGAGCGACAGCGGAATGAACTACACCGCGTACGCGGTCGAGCTCGCCGCCAAGCCCAGCGACACCAGCGACCTGATCGTGTGCTACGTGACGGCGCTGCAGACCCACGGCACGCTGGGCTTCAGCGGCGGCGACCCGTGGACGATCGTCGGCGCGGTGCAAAGCCCGGAACGCACCCAGCAGATCGTCGCCTACCGCAACGCCACCGCGGCCGACATCGCGGGGCAGACCTACGTCGTCTCGACGACGAGCGCGGGCAACCAGACCGGCTGGGTGTGCGACATCGTGCACGGCGGCTACGCGTTCGGGCAAGCCGTCACCGGGTCGCACGACGCGCCCAACGGAACGCTGCCGCTCGCGGGCGCGGTCCCGAGCGCGCCCGGCACGATCTTCCTCGGTTTCCTGGGCGAGGACCACGCCTGGTCCCAGTCCTACGGCACGCCGGACGGGTACGGTCTGCTGGCCGCCCACACCGCGTACGTCGACACCTGGAACTTCTGGAGGCTCGCCGCGGCGGGCGATCCGGCGCTGGAGCAGCCCGCCGCCGCGTCGGCCTATACCGGGCCGCAGCCGTGGGCGCTCTCGGCGCTCGTCGCGCTCGCGCCGCCGCCCGTTGCGACGCCCGGGCCGATCGCGCAGGACGGCCCCGACAGCCAGGTCAACGCGGCCGGCCCAGCGGCGGCGCTCAGCCTGGCGGCCGCGCCCGGCGACGCGCAGCTCGTGCTCCTCGCCTCGAGCGCGGCGCACGCCACCTTCAGCGTGCCGCCCAACTTCGCGCCGGTCGACGGGTCGCCCGACGGCAGCCGCACCATCGCGACCTACTGCGCCGCGTCGGCGCTGAGCCCGAATCCTCGCTTCAGCACCTCGGCGGGGCGGATCGCGGCGATCGGCATCGCGTTCGCGAACGCGTCCTGCGCGCTGGACGGGCACTCGATCGCGGCCAACGCCAACTCCAACGTCAGCAGCGCCGCGCCGGTCACGCCGGCGGTCGCCGGCGACGCGCTCGTGTTCATGGCGCTCAACGACGCGACCACCGGCAGCGTGGCGGCCGAACCGAGCGGCTTGACCCCGGCCGCGGGGAGCGGCGGCAGCACCGGCCCGATGTTCTCCGAGCGCGACTACTTCGCGCTCGCCCCGCCGCTCGCGCCGCAGCAGCCGGCGCTGACCTGGCGCTACGCCGCGACCGGCAACTACGCGCTGGCGGCCTACGTCCTGCTCAGGCCGAGCTCCGCCCCGCCGCCCGCGCTCCCGAGCGCGCCGCCGACCTCGCCCCCGGCGCCCGGGCCGACGGCGGACCCGGTCGCGTGCTGCGCCAACGGCATCGAGTGGCCCGCGTCGTTTCGCCCCTACGGGCCGGGGTCGCCGTGGAACCTCGCCCTGACGAACACCACCGACCCGCAGCTCGATCCCGGCTCCGACGCGATGATCGCGCACCTGTCGAACGGCGGCGGCGGGGCCGGGCCGGCGGTGCACACCAGCGAGTACGGCGGCGGCAACGACTACGGCCACCCGGTCTACTTCACGACCGCCGCCGACCCGCTCGTGCGCGGCGCGTGCCAGCTCTTCTGCCACCCGGCCGGCATCGCGGCGCTGCGCCTCGCGCCGCGCTCGCGGCCGATGGGCGGCTCGGACCACCACCTGATCGAAGTGCAGCCCGACGGAACCGAGATCGGAGCCTGGGAGGCCGGCCAGAGCGCGGGCTCGCCGTTCGGCGTGGTGCTGCACGACTGGACCGCCGGCGACCGCGCGACGCCCCCCGACACGTTCTACTACGGCGGCGGCGGCGCGTGCACCAACTTCTACACCGGCTCGGGCTTCACGAGCAGCGGGCTCGCCCCGACCGCGCTCGGCGCGTGCGGTGCGGGCGGAACGATCACCGCGTCGGAGCTCGCCGCCGGGGTCATCCCGCACGCGCTCTTCGTCACGATCGCGTGCGTCGCGGCGGGCACGTACGCGTTCCCGGGCTTCCAGAACGGCGACCACCCGTGCACGGGCTCAGGACCGGACGTGCCGCTCGGGGCCCGCCTCTGGCTGGACCTCGCGGACGACGCGATCGACGGGCTCGCGATCTCGGACGGCGGCAAGACGATCCTCCACGCGCTGCACGCCTACGGCGCCTTCGTCGGCGACACGAAGTGCTTCAGCGCGTGCCCGTCGCGCGCGGACTTCAACTTCGGCGTCATGGTCGAGCCCGACGTGCAGTTCGCCTCGTTCGGCGTCAGCCCGACCCCGCTGCAGGCGTTCGCCCGCGACGACGGCTGGGTGCCGCTGAAGGTCCGCGGCGCGACCCGCTACATCCTGGGCGACCCGTGGACGCCGCTCGACTGGCGAGCGCACCTGCACGTCGTCGCGACCTGCTACGCCCGCGGAACCTGCTGAGGGCGGCCCTCAGCCGCGAAGGATCGCGCAGCCCGTGGTCGCCGTGCCGAGCAGCTTGCCGGCGCGGTCGTAGAGCTTGCCCTCGCCCACGGCGGTGGTGCGGCCGACGTGCAGGGCGACGCCCTCGCAGCGCACCAGGCCGGTGTCCTTGGTGATGCCGCGGATCAGGCGGACCTGGACGTCGGTCGTGGTGTAGCCCACGCCCTGCGGCAGCATGGTGTGGATCGCGCAGCCCATCGCCGAGTCGAACAGGGTCATCGCGTAGCCGCCGTGGACGACCCCGATCGGGTTGTAGTGCTCCTCGCCCGGAGTGCCCTCGAACACCACCCGGCCCGGCTCGACCTCGGCCACGCGGAAGTTCATCAGCACCGCGATCGGCGGGGGCGGGACCTTGCCGTCGCGCACCAGGCGCATCCCGTCCAGGCCGCTCAGCGCGCGCACCGCGGCGGCCGTGACGGCCGGGTCCTCCCAGCGGACGAACCGTTCGCGGGTAGTCACTTGCTCCATGCAAGGGACTACCCGCAGCGACCCGGCCGCCCCTGCCGCGGCGGCTTCGGCCGAAGGCCGAAACGCGAAGGATTCGCCGCAGGCGAATCCGCCTAGCGGTGGGTCGGGAAGACGAACTCCGCGCCGGCCCGGATGCCGGTCGGCCAGCGCGCGGTCGTGGTCTTGAGGTGGGTGTAGAAGCGCACGCCCTCGTTGCCGTGCACGTAGGTGTCGCCGAACAGCGAGCGCTTCCAGCCGCCGAAGCTGTGGTAGGCCACCGGCACGGGAATCGGCACGTTGATGCCCACCATGCCGGCCTGCACGTGGTGGTTGAAGTGGCGCGCGCTGTCGCCGTCGCGGGTGAAGATCGCCACCCCGTTGCCGAACTCGTGCGCGTTGACCAGCGCCAGCGCCTCGTCGTACGAGTTCACCCGCACGACCGAGAGCACGGGCCCGAAGATCTCTTCCTTGTAGACCCGCATGTCGGCGGTGACGCGGTCGAGCAGCGTCGCGCCGAAGAAGAACCCGCGCTCGGGCAGGGCCGCGCGGCGCCCGTCGACGACGACCTGCGCGCCCTCTTCTTGCGCGAGGTCGACGTAGCCGCGCACGCGCACGATGTGCGCGCCCGTTACGAGCGGACCCAACACGACGCCCAAGTCCACGCCCCGGCCCACGCGCAGCGACCCCAGCCGTTCGCGCAGGCGCGCCACCACCGCGTCGCCGGTCGCCTCGCCGACCGCCACCGCGACCGAGATCGCCATGCAGCGCTCGCCGGCCGAGCCGTAGGCCGAGCCCATCAGCGCGTCGGTGACCTGGTCGAGGTCGGCATCGGGCATCACGACGAGGTGGTTCTTCGCCCCGCCCAGCGCCTGGACGCGCTTGCCGCTGGCCGCCGCGCGGCTGTAGACGTGCTGCGCGATCGGGGTCGAGCCGACGAAGCTCACCGCGTCGATGCCGGGGTGGTCGAGGATCGCGTTGACCGCCTCGGCGTCGCCGTTGACGACGTTGTACACCCCGGCCGGCAGGCCGCACTCGCTCAGCAGGCGCGCCAGCTCGAGCTGCAGGGTGGGGTCCTTCTCGCTGGGCTTCATCACGAACGTGTTGCCGCAGGCCAGCGCGATGGGGTACATCCACAGCGGCACCATGGCCGGGAAGTTGAACGGCGAGATGCCCGCGCACACGCCCAGCGGCTGGCGCAGCGCGTAGGAGTCGATCGCGCGCCCCACGTTCTCGCTGTACTCGCCCTTGAGCAGGTGCGGGATCCCGCAGGCGAACTCGACG
>JASLGJ010000049.1 GCA_030150085.1 Candidatus Elarobacter sp.
GGCTTGGCCGGCGGGCGCAGCGCGGCCAGCCGCACGACCGTCCAGCCGATGATCTTCTTGAGCGAGACGCCGGTGATCGCGACCGTGATCGCGAGCGCGGCGACGAGCAGCACGACCCAGGTCCCGGCGTCGCCGAGCAGCGCGCGCAGGCCCCAGTGGAGCGCGCCCCCGAGCCGGCCGCCGTCGCGCCCAGCCGCGGCCAGGGCGAGATCGGCCAGGACGAAGTACGCGCACGCGGCCCCGCCCAGCGAGGCGATCATGCGCGGAACGTTGATCTCGAGGAAGACGATCGCCGCGACCAGCGCGACCAGCAGCACGAACAGCCCCGCCGCGTCGCCGAACAGCGCGTGCAGCACGAACGCGGTGCCCGCCCCGAGCGCGCCGGTGCGGGCCGCGGGGGCGACCAGCGCGATCCCGAGCAAGAGCGCGAACCCGAGCGCGACGATACCGGCGATCTCGAGATTCCAGCGCGTCGCGGCGCTGGTCTTGCGGCGGACGCGAGCCATTGGCCACGGAAGTTCCCGGGGCGCGGGGGGCTTCACCTTGCGGGCGGAGCGGGACTCGGCAAGCGCGAACCCGACGGGTCGTGCCCAAGCCTACCATCGTCGTCCTCGAGGGCGATCAGACCGGACAAGAACTGCTCGTCGAAGCGCTGCGGGTGCTCGCCCCCGACGTGGTCGGCTTCGAGGTCGACCTCGAGCGCTACGACCTCTCGCTCGAGAAGCGGCGCGAGACCCAGAACGCCGTCGTCCACCAGGCCGCCGAGGCGATGAAGCGCCACAAGCTGGGCCTCAAGGCGGCCACCATCACGCCCGAGACCAAGGGCGACGTCGGCTCGCCCAACGCGATCCTGCGCAAGGCCATCGGGGGCCAGGTCATCGTGCGCACCGGGCGGCGCATCCCCGGGGTGCGCCCGGTGGCCGGCATCCACGCCCCGATCTCGGTCGTCCGGATGGCCGTGGGCGACGCCTACGAGGCCAAGGAGTGGCGCGAGACGGTGGGCGACGACGAGGTCGCCTACCGCACCGAGCGGATCGAGCGCTCGGTCTGCCGGGTCGTCTCGGAGTACGCCTTCAGCCACGCCCGGCGGACCGGGGCCAAGGTCTTCGGCGGGCCCAAGTACACCGTCAGCCCGATCTACGAAGGAATGCTCAAGGAGGAGATGGACGCCGCCGCGGCCCGCTACCCCGACGTCCCCTACGAGCCGCAGCTGATCGACGCCACCTACGCCCTGCTGATCTCGTCGGCCGGCGACGCGCTGGTGATCCCCTCGCTCAACCGCGACGGGGACTGCCTGTCGGACCTGGTGATGCAGCTCTTCGGCTCGATCGCCGGGGCCGAGTCGACCCTGATGTCGTTCACCCCCGACAACAAGCCCGACGTGGTGATGACCGAGGCCCCCCACGGCACCGCCCCGCGCCTGTTCGGCAAGAACGTCGCCAACCCGATGGCGATGATCCTGGCCATCGCGGCCCTGTTCCCCTTCATCGACGACCGGCGGGCGACCAGCGCCTCGCGGGCGATCTACGAGGCGGTGCTCGAGACGGTCCGCGAGGGGACCGCGACCAGCGACCTGGGCGGGCACGCCTCGACCACCGAGTTCACCGACACGGTGATCGCCAAGGTCAAGACCAAGCTCGACGTCTGGGCAACGTTATAGGCTGAACGGCCTATCGTGGAGACCAAAGTCCCGATTCTTACAATCGGCTGAGATTCGTAAAGCCTTTCTGGTAGGAACCTGAGGCGTTTTCATCAACCCTTAATCAGCAGGCTGGTTGCCGGCTCGGCTTGACGACGCCGGCTCGGCCGTGCTCGTGCCGTTCTAGCGAGCGGCGCGTGTCTTGCTTGGCAAGCTCCACGAAAGGGTGAACCGAATGCGCCTGTTCCTGAGGGGCCGGGCCGTCGCCATGAGGATCGCGCTCGCGATCGCTCTGGTCGCGACGACCGTCACCGGGTTCCGCGTTCCCGCCCTGGCCGTCGGCGGCGTGACCGGTACCATCCAAGGTACGGTCAGCGACGCGGCGACCAAGGCTCCGCTCGCGAACGTCGACGTCGTCGCCGCCTCGCCGTCCCAGACCTCGCGCGCGAAGACCGATGCGCGCGGCTTCTTCTCGTTCGCGGGCCTGCCCGTGGACACGTACACCGTCAGCTTCTCGGTCGGCGGCTACCAGGTGCTCACCACCCCGGGCGTCACCGTCCAGGGCGACGGTCAGGTCAACCTCGACAGCGGGCTGACCAAGTCCCTGCGCACGATCGGGCGGACCTCGTCGCGCTCGACCACCGCGGCCTACCAGCCCAAGCAGACCACCGACTCCTACCAGATCACCGGCGCGCAGCAGCAAGCCGCGCTGGGCCGCCAGTTCAACATCAGCCAGACGCAGCTCCAGTCCTCGCTGCCCTCGATCGTCACGACGGCCTACGGCTCGTCCTCGATCCGCGGCTCGACGCGCACCGAGATCGCCTACCAGTTCGACGGGATCGACTACACCGATCCGCTCTCGTCGCAGTTCCAGAACTCGCTGGGCCTCAACGGCGCGCAGTCGCTCCAGGTCAACCCCGGCGCGGGCGACGCGACCCAGGGCAATGCCGGCGCGGGCGCGGTCAACATCGTCGTCAAGCGCGGCTCGCGCCCGGCCTTCGGCGCGCTCGAGGTCGAGACGCTGGCCTATCCCTTCGGCCACCAGTTCGCGGGCGAGTACGGCTGGGCCACGCCCAACGGCCGCTTCTCGAACTACAGCTCGTTCATCGGCCGCGACCAGGGCGTCCAGTTCGGCCCGATCGGCACCCCCTCGTACGTCACCGGCTCGTACCTCTCGCAGGACTACAGCATGACGCGCGACTTCATCAACAACTCGGTCTACAAGTTCGGGCACGACAACTCGCGCTCGCTGCAGCTGCTCTACCAGACCCGCTACAGCGATTTCATCTTCAACCACGGCGGGATCGCGAACTTGTGCTACAAGACCTGCGATCCCAACATCGCCGGCACGGCGACCCTCCAGGGCCAGCTCGACAGCAGCAGCTACTTCCCCGGCCTGACGCTGGCCCAGCGCTTCGCCGACTACGCGAACATCATCGGGCTGCTCCCCGGCCAGAGCGCGGTCAACCAGAAGCTGTACTACCAGGGCTTCAACCACCAGCCCGTCGACGTGATCAAGCTCGAGTTCGCGCAGCAGATCGATGCCGGCACGTACTGGACCAACCGCCTGTACCGGGTGATCGGCAACTCGGTCTTCAACCGCCCCTACGACACCCAAACCACCTCGTCGCGCGTCAACCAGGCGCAGGGCGGCGCGCGCACGGGCCTGGCGGGCGAGTTCCTCAAGCAGCTCGGCGACAAGCACCAGGTCACGGTGAGCTACACCTACCAGGGCGCGCAGCCGGTGTTCGACTACATCACCAACACGACCGGCTACCGCGCGCTCAACCCGGCCCTGGGCAACGCGGGCGGCTACGAGCTGGTCGACTTCCTCGTGCCGACCGCCGCGAACGGCGAGGCCTGCCCGACGACCGACGCGTTCGGCAACCCGCTCAAGAAGAACGCCGCCACCGGTACTGCCTGCGGCTACCTGGCGCAGTTCTTCCCCGGCGGCGTCCCGCGCGTGCCCAACCTCTACAACGAGTCGGCCGGCTACCAGCACCTGTTCGGCTACGGCGTGCGCGACGTGTGGAACGTGAACCCCAAGCTGCGCCTGGACTACGGCGTGCGCTTCGACGGCTCGGACTACCAGATCGTCGACGACCCTGGCACGATCTCGCACGAGGGCAAGCACCCGCGCGTGACCGAGCCGCGCTTCGCCTTCGCCTACCAGTTCGGGCGCAACGACGCGGTGCGCGCCTCGTACGGCCGCTCGGTGCAGTTCACCCCGGCCGGCAGCCTGAACACCCCGCTGCTCTACCCGACCCAGTTCGCCGGCATCCCCTCGCGCGACTCGCGCACCGGACTGCCCGCGATGACCTGCGTCGCGCCGAAGTTCACCAGCCAGTGCCGCGACTACGCGCAGCAGATCCACGACGAGCAGGTCGCGTTCTTCGGCCTCGAAGCGTTCGACGTCAAGCCGGCGACCTTCAACAACTACGACCTCTCGTACTCGCACCAGTTCGGCGGCAACGTCGGGCTGAAGGTCTCGCCGTTCTACAAGCGCGGCTACAACGTCAACGTCTACACCAACCCGATCATCGGGCAGGACCCGGTCTCGGGCGCCGCGATCCTCGGGCCCTCGACGCTGAGCAACGCCGGGATCGACAAGACGACGGGCGTCGAGTTCCAGCTCACCAAGGACGCGCCGGTCGGCCTGTCCGGTTTCCTGGCGATGACCTACGTCAACCGCCTGCAGAACACGCCGCCGGGCTATCTCGGCCAGACCGAGGACTTCTATCCCTCGATCCCGGTCGCGTCGCTGGCCGTGGGCACCCTCTACAAGGCCGGGTACCTCTCGCCGCTCAACGCCCGCCTGGGCGTGGCCTACAAGACCAGGAGCGGCCTGCGCGTCAACCCGATCGTGTCCTACGACAAGGGCTACCCGATCGGGGCCGGCCTGCTGACCGCCGCGTTCGTGAACAACCAGCCGGTGGTGATTCCCAACACCAACGCCTCGATCACCGGGGGCGGCGTGATCGCCAACGCCGGCACGCCCACCCAGGTCACGCAGTACGTCAGCCCGACGAACCCGGGCTCGGTATTCAACCCGAACGTCGTCGCGACGCGCGGCACGCCCGAGGCCAACAGCGCGGGCGGCGTGCTCTCGCGGGCGCGCTACAACACCGACCTGGTGTTCGAGTACAGCAAGCCCGGCACGCGCAACACGGTCGGCCTGTACATCGGCAACCTGTTCAGCCAGATCTACGCCGAGCCGGCGCTGAGCTCGCGCTACCAGCCGGTCGCGACCGGCATCGCGGGCCCGCAGAGCGGCCAGACCTCCGGCGCGGTGCTCTACGGCAACGGTCTGGGCTACTACAACTACGGGCCCGAGCGCTTCGGGCAGAACGCCTACAACCTCAACGCGAGCGGCCAGCAGACGTCGTTCCGTTTCTACTACCAGCTTTCGCTCTAGGAGCCGTCTTTGAACCGCAAGTTCAGCCTCGTGGCACTGAGCGTCGCGGTCGCGCTGGGCGGGTGCAGCACCTCGGGTAACACCGGGGTGCCCCCGACCCAGCAGACCGCCGACCTCAGCCAGAACAAACTCCAGTTCGCGGTCGGGACGGCGAACATCGCCGGCACGCTCGGCCTCAACACCGTCGTCACGTACCGCCAGCCCAACGGCCAGGACGGCACGCTGCTCAACACCCCGAAGATCACCGGCCCGTTCACGAACACCGGCACCGCCGCGCAAGCGGGCGCCGACGCCGGAACCAACACGATCTCGGGTTCGCCCCAGCCGACGGTCGGCACGGCGGCCTCGCCGAGCACCTTCGGGTCCTCGGGCGGCGCGTTCGCCTACGGCTTCCAGCCCGACAACTCGACCACCGGCGGCGGGGTCAGCTTCGCCCGCTACACGCTGCCGTTCTATCCTCAGACGACCGCGCCGGCCACGCCGACCGCGACCTACATCGGCGGCCCGCCGGCCTATCCGAACGTGCGCGACGCCACCTACCCGGCGGGCTTCGCGGGCTACCCGATGGGCTTCACCGACTTCCGGCTGACGCCGGGAGTGGGCGCGTACACCCTCGCGCTGACGGTGCCGACCGGCTTCGACGCCGCGGGCAAGGCGACGTCGACGACGGTCACCGCGAGCGGCACGCTGAGCACGACCGCGCCGCTGCCGCTCTTCGCGACGCCCACCTTCACGCCCGCGACCAGCGGCGGCGCCTTCACCGGCGGCGGCACGATCGGCGTGACCGTGCCGACCGGCGTGAGCGAGGCGCTGATCGTCCTCCAGGACACGACCGGCTCGTGCTATCCCGGCTCGAACGGCGCCCCGGCGTACTTCACGTTCCTCACCAAGACGAGCGGCGCGCAGACCATCACCGTTCCGCCGAACCTCGGCCCGACGTTCGGGCCCCAGACCAGCACCAGCACGCTCTGCAAGGGCGACAGCTACCGCCTCTACGCGGTCGGCTTCAACTACCCGGCCTTCGAGTCGGGCCCGCCCAACAGCAGCTCGCCGACGCCGGTCATCAGCGGCGCCAACGGGCAAGCCGACATCACCACCTCGGCGATCGGAACCGGCAAGGCGCCCACCACCTAGCGTCCGCCGCTCCCGCGAAGAGACCGCCGCTCGCGCGGCGGTCTCTTTTTTCGTTCAGCGGGCGAGCGAGATGCAGAGCACGCCGGCGAAGGCCACCGCGACCCCGGCCCACTGCGCGCGCACCAGGCGCTCGCGCAGCACCAGCCCGGCCAGCGCGACGGTCGCGGCCGGGTAGAGCGAGCTGAGCACGGCGACGATGCTCAGCGCCCCGGCGTGCGCGGCCAGGATGTAGAGCACGTTGGCGCCCATGTCGAGCGCGCCGCAGAGCGCGACGAGCGGCGCTCCGGGCCGCTCGACCCGCAGCGGCAGGCGCAGCGCGAAGCCCGCGCCGAGCAGGAGCGCCAGCGAGAGCACGCGCGTGCCGAGCAGCGGGTAGAGCCCCGCATCGTGCTGCACCTGGGCCAGCGCGATGAAGAAGATGCCGAAGGCCACGCCCGCGCCCAGCGCCTCGGGGATGCCGGGCGGAATCCGGCCCCGGCCCGCGCGCCGGGCCGG
>JASLGJ010000101.1 GCA_030150085.1 Candidatus Elarobacter sp.
GCGCAAACTGCGGGTTGATGTAGAGGCCCGGCGACTCGTTCACGGGACCGTTGCCCAGGATGTTCACGTACGCCTGGAGGTAGTAGCCGCGCTTGACTTCGTCCTTGTTCGTGATGATGCGCGTGCCCTTCTCGTCGAGCATCGGGAACGGGAAGTTCGACGAGATGCGCAGCACGTGATGGCCGGCGAAGCCCTCCTTCTCGCGGTTCGGCTTGCCGTCGCGGTCGAACGACGTGTCGCCGTCAATGAACTTCCACGCGAAGGTGGGGACGTTGTACTGGCCGCCCGGCCAGTCGCGTTGCGCGATGGCGTACATCAGCGGCCACACGTCGCGCCAGAAGAGGCCCTGCGGAGCCGGTTGGCCCTGCGAGTCCACCGTGGGCGCCTTGCTGAACGCCAGCGCCATGAAGAAGTTCTCGGCCTGCTTGCCGTCCTTGCCGATCTTAGGCTTGGTCTTGGCCTTGTCCAGCCACATCAGTTGCGGGATCATCGGGTGACCCTGCACGAGGCGGCCCACGGGAAGCAGGACCGGCTCGGGGTTCAACTGTTCTGGTTTCATCTGAATTTTACTCCGCTTATGGGTTTGTGCCGAACACGCGCCGGATGGCGTCGGTGTCTATCTTGTCGAACGTCACTCCGCTGGTGCGGGCAGCGTATGCCTTAATGACAGCCTCGTCAATACCGGCGTCGATGGCCTGCGTCGGCGTGATGGGCGTCTCCTTGATGATCTTCACGCCGTACGCCTGGCCGAGCGCGCGGACCATCTCCTCGGGCTGCGTCCACTTGAGGTTGGACGCCGTCGGGCGCATCCCGTAGCCCGGCACGACCTGCCCCGCCCTCGTGAACGCCTCGCCCTGCTGGCGCATCATGGTGAGCCGCCCCTCGACGGCCTGCTTCGCGCGTTCGAGCAGTTGGAGCTCGAACGACACGATATCGGGGGTCAGCTGCTCGGGGACCGCCCGGCCGACGTACTCGATGCTGGCGTACGTCGCCTTTCGGCTGGCCTCGCACACGTGCCGCGCCGGGCAGTAGTAGCAGTGCGGGCCGCTGACCGTTCGGGCGTTCCCGCTCAGCGCCTCGGCGGCCTGCGCGGCGAGCTGGTTGTAGTAGCCGCGCAGTTCCGTCGCTGGCACGACCCACGACCGCGTCGGGTCGCCGCCGTTATATGTGCGCGGCTGGCAGATGCGCATGTCCACCGTGACGGACTGCTCGCGGTGGCCGTCGATCCCGAGAACCTCCAGCAAGATCGCCACGTAGATGATCAGTTGCAGGTTCTCGAACTCCGACACCCACTTGTGCCCGAATTTGGCGTCCCACACGGTAAGGCGGTTGCGGTCGGGCTCCCACAAGAACACGTCGGTCGACCCGCCGCAGTGCTCCGGGTGGATGATTGACGCGCGCCCCTGCTGCTCGACGCGCCACACGTAGCCCGGCGCGGCCTTCTCGACCACCGACCGAACGTCGCGCACGAACACGTTCGCCGCCTGGCGCATCTCGTCGGTGAGGATCGTGCCGGCCGGATCCTTGTCGTGGGGTCCGGGGACACCGAGCATCCGCTGCGCCGCGTACCAGTGGATCGCGGTGCCCTCACGCGACTGGTCGGTGTCCTCCTGCGGGTACATCGCCGCCAACTGCGCGGCACCCGCACAACGCCCCCAGACGGGGGCGAAGCTCGCGGCGAGGAAATAATGGCCGTTGCTCATCAGGAGGCGGTCAGTTCGCGGTACAGCGCGGCCCAGTGCTGCGGGTGCGACGCCAGGAGGCCGAACTGCGCGACGCCGTAGCGGGCGGCGATCTCGTTCATCTTCTCCGGACCGAGCCGGCCGGCAGCCTGGAGCTTGGTCAGCTCGGCGAGCAGCATCGGGAAGGTAATCGCGCCCTCACCAGCCGGGGCGGCAGGAGGCGCCGGAGGAGCGGGCGGCGCGGGGGCGACGGGCGGAGCCGGCGGGATCGCCGGGGGCTGCGGCGCGGCAGGGGGTGCGGGCGTCGGGGCGATGGGAACCTGAGTGCCCATCAGTTCGGCGCGGATCGCGTTGTACGCCGCGTCCTCGATGCCCTTCTGGCGCTTCCACTGACCGTCCTGATTCTTGGTCTTGTTGCGCGAGTGGATGCGGTGGTCCCACGGGCAGCCCGTCACGTCGCGCTCGGGGCCAGCGGGCGGCGCAGCGGGCGCGACGGGAACTGGAGCGGGCGGCGGCGCGACCGGGGGAGTAACCGGGGTGGTGGGCGGCGCGACGCCGGCCAGGGCCGCCATCTGCTGTAGCGTCATCTGCGGCGGCGGTACCGGCGCGGGCGGCACCGCGGCTCCGGACTGCTGGATCGTCTGCGCGACGACGGGCTGTGCGGAAACGGCGGCCGGGACGGACGGCGCGGAGCCATACTCCTCGTTTAGGTCGTCCACGAGTTCGAGACGGTCGTTCTCGGGGAGCATCGACACCGCCAGCAGCAGAGCGCTGCGGATCAGCGGCGCGGGGTCGCTGTGACAGATAACAATTTTCATCGGTATGTGACTCCGTTGTTGTTGACAGGCGAGCGAAGTAAAACAGATAATGACGAATCGGTCAATAAGGGATCGCATGAACATCTTCGACAGGGTAAAGATCAAGCCGTTGGAGTGCGAGGGCCGCGTGATGGCGTTCTACGAGGACAGCAGCGGCGAGCAGATCAAGGTGCGCTACTTCTTCAACGGGACCGAGCATAACGTCTACTTTCTCCCCGACGAGATCGAGGCCGTCAACTGATGCAGCTCCGCGACTACCAGGCGCGGCTGAAGTCGGACATCTACGCGTCGTGGAACGCCGGCAACCGCAACGTGCTGGCGCGGCTGCCCACCGGCGGCGGCAAGACGGTCGTGTTCTCGTCGATCATCCACGAGCACCAGGGCGCGAGCTGCGCCGTCGCGCACCGCAAGGAGCTCGTCGGGCAGATGGCGATGGCGCTCGCGCGCGAGCAGGTCCACCACCGCATCATCGGCCCGCAGATGCTGGTCAAGTACTGCATCCGCGAGCAGATGCAGGAGCTGGGGCGCAGCTACTTTAACCCGAACGCGCGGACCGCCGTCGCCGGCATCAACACGCTGGTCAACCGCGGCCAGGAGCTCGCCGCGTGGATGCAGCAGGTCACGCTCTGGGTGCAGGACGAGGCCCACCACGTGCTCAAGGAGAACGTGTGGGGCAAGGGCATCGCCATGTTCCCCAACGCCCGCGGCCTCGGCGTGACGGCGACGCCGGGGCGCGCCGACGGCAAGGGCCTTGGGCGCGACTCGCACGGCGTGTTCGACGACCTCGTCAGCGGCCCGGAGATGCGCGAGCTGATCGACGCGGGCTACCTCACCGACTACCGCGTGTTCTGCCCGCAGTCGGACATCGACCTCGCCAGCGTGCCGGTCAGCGACGCGACGGGCGACTACTCGCAGCCGAAGCTCAAGCAGGCGGTGCGCGAGTCGCACATCGTCGGCGACGTGGTGGAGCACTACCTGCGCATCGCCCCGGGCAAGCTCGGCGTCGTGTTCGCGACCGACGTGGAGACCGCCACCGACATGGCGGTCCGGTTCCGCTCGCGCGGCGTCGTCGCCGAGGTGGTCAGCGCCGAGACGCCGGACGACGTGCGCAGCGAGATCATCCGCCGGTTCCGCCGCCGCGAGATCACGGTGCTGGTGAACGTGGACCTGTTCGGCGAGGGCTTCGACCTGCCGGCAATCGAGGTCGTCATGTTCGCGCGGCCGACCATGAGCTACGGCCTCTACTGCCAGCAGTTCGGCCGCGCGCTCCGGCTCATGGCGGGCAAGCTGTACGCGATCATCATCGACCACGTGGGCAACATCGTCCGCCACGGGCTGCCGGACCGGCCGCGCGCCTGGAGCCTGTCGCCGCGCGAGCGCGCCGTGCGGGGGTTCTCCGACCCGGACGAGATCAAGCTCAAGCCGTGCGTCGGCAGCACCGAGGAGAAGCCGGGCTGCACGAAGCCGTACGAGCGGCACCTCAGCGTCTGCCCCTACTGCGGGGCGACGCCGCCCGTCGCGGTCCGGGGCGGCCCTGAGTTCGTCGACGGCAACCTGCTCGAGGTGGACCCGGCGATACTTGCGCAGATGCGGGCAGCGGTGGCCGTCGCAGACCGGGACGCTCAGACCGTCGCGCAGGGTATGCTCAGCGCCGGGGCGAGCCACGCGGCCGCCTCGGGGGCCTACAAAAACATTTTGCTGAAGCAGGAGGCGCAGCACGCGCTCAGGCTCAGCATGGCGTGGTGGGCCGGCTGGCAGCAGCGGCTCGGGCTGGACGACGCGGAGCAGATGCGCCGCTTCTACCTGGCGTTCGGCGTGGACGTGATGACCGCGCAGGCGCTCGGCCGGTCGGAGGCGCTGGCGCTGCAGCAGCGGATCAACGAGCACATGGGAAGGGGGTACAGATGACACCAGAAGTCCACGCGTGGGCGAGCCGCCACGGCGTCAGCGCGCAGG
>JASLGJ010000120.1 GCA_030150085.1 Candidatus Elarobacter sp.
GAGCGCGGCCTGCGGCAGCACGGCGCGCCAGACCTCCGCCTCGGTCAGGCCGGCAGCCGCACCGCTCACGCGGGCGCGAGCGCGGCGTCGGCGAGCGGGGCGTGCTCGCAGATGAGCGCCGCCAGCGCGCGCTGCACCCGCAGGTTCTCGGTCTTGGGGAATCCCAGCCCGTTGAGCTGGACCGCGTACACCAGCCGCCGCTCGGGGAGGGCCGCCACCAGCGAGACGCCCAGCCCGACGTGGCCGAACGTGCGCGCGGTGAACTCCGGCGGCAGGCCCCAGGGCTGGTAATCCGCCAGCGACGTCATCACCCCGAAACCGTACTCGAGCGTGAGCCGGAACTGCTCGTCGAAGCGCCGGCCGCGCTGCGAGGAGCACATGCGCCGGGCGATCGGGCCCGGGATCGGGTAGGTCGCCTCGCCGTCCTCGGCGGCGTCGGCCAGCGCGGCCCACAGCGTGCACAGCTCCGCGGCCGATCCCACCGCGCCCGCGGCCGGGTTGCCGCTGAGCGCCATCGCCAGGGCGTGGCGCTCGATCAGCGCCGAGCCGAGCCGGTTCTGCGGGGTCCAGGCGCGCGGCGCCCACGGGTTCACCCCACTGAACGACGCGGGGATGGTGCCCGGCGCGATCCCCAGCCGGCCCAGGAACTCGTCGACGATCTCGCGGTACGCGCGGCCGCGCACCCGCTCGAGCCACACTCCGAGCGCCGTGTACGCGCCGGTGTAGTCGTAGCACGCGCGCCGCTCGGGGTCCCAGCCCGAGCGCAGCGGGGCCCAGCAGACCACGTCGTAGATCTCGGCCGCGGTGGCGCCGGACTTGGTCATGACCGGCCACACGACCGGCTCGTCGATCCCCGCGCTGTTCGAGAGCAGGTGGCGCAGGCGGATGTCGCGCTTGCCGTTGCGGCCGAACTCCGGCAGCACCTCGACGGCGGGCGTCTCGAGGTCGATCCCCCGCTCCGCGCAGGTTTCGAGGACCGCCCAGGCCGTGAGCATCTTGGTCAGGCAGAAAATCGGGGTGCGCGAGCTCACCAGCATCGGCGTGCCGTCGCTGCAGGCGCCGCGCGCCACGTCGACGCGCTCGCCCGTGCCGATGCGGGCGCTGACCTGCGCGCCCGTCAGGCCGCGCGTCGCAACCAGTTCGTCGAGCGTCGCGACCAGCGCGGCTTCGAGCCCACCCAGACCCATGGTAGGCATTGTCGACTACGCCTAGGGGGTTGTCAAGCCCGGTCGGACGCGCTCACGAGGCCCGCACGGCCGGCTTGCTCAGTGCGATCCACAGCGTGACCGCCAGCGCCAGCACGCCCGCGCCGACGAAGGTCGGGCGCAGGCCGAACAGCGCCGCGACCGCGCCGATCAGCAGCGAGCCCAGCGGCACCAAGCCGAGCAGGATCATCCCGTAGACCGAGAGCGCGCGCCCGCGCATGTCGTCGGGCGCGAGCGTCTGCAGCAGGATGTTCGACGAGCCGGTGAAGCTCAGCGCCGCCGCGCCGACGACCGCCAGGATCAGCGCGGCGGGCACGAACCGCACGGTCAGCCCGAGCAGCCCCACGCCCAGCGCGCCCAGCAGGCCCGAGACGATCCAGATCGTGCCGCGCCGCTCGCCGCCCGCGGCGGTGAAGAACGCGCCCGCGATCGCGCCCGCGCCGGCGGCCGCCATCAGCCAGCCCAGCCCGCGCGCGTCGGTGTGCACCTCGTGCACCGCGTACGCCGGCAGCAGAAAATTATACGGCCGGATGGTGAGCGAGCTGACGATCAGCAGCAGGATCACCCAGCGCAGCACCGGGTGGCCGGCCAAAAAGCGCACGCCTTCGACGATCGCTTCGACGACGTTGCCGCGCCGGGTGCTGCTCGGCGGCGCCGGCTTCATCAGGACCAGCGCGGCCACGACGGCCAGCGTGGCGAACGCGTTGACCAGGAAGCAGGGCGCGACGACGATGCCCGCGATCAGCAGCCCGGCCACCGGCGGCCCGACCACGCTGGGCGCGTTGAAGGCGACCGAGTTGAAGCCGATCGCGCCGGCGACGTACTCGCGCGGCACCATCAGCGGCACCCAGCTCTGGCGCGCGGGTGCGTCGAACGACTGGGTCGCCGCGGCCAGGCCGCTGGTGATCATCAGCGTCCACAGCGGCGCGTGGTGGGTCGCGATCAGCACGAAGAGCGCGCACGAGAGCAGCGCGGTCGCGGCGTTGGTCATCAGCAGCACGCGCCGGCGCGGGTAGCGGTCGGCCACCACGCCCGCGAAGGGCGAGAGCAGCAGCGCCGGCACGGCGCGCGCCGCGCCGAGCAACCCGATGTCGAGCGCGCCGACCTGGGCGTTGGGCGCGAGCGACGCGACGTAGTAGCCCAGCGCCGTGAACTGCATCCAGGTGCCGAGGTTGGAGACCAGCAGCCCGGCCCACAAGAGGCGGAAATCGCGGAAGCGGAAGGCGCCGAAGAAGCCGGGACGGCGATCGGGAACCCGCGGTTCGGCGCTGCTCACCCGCCCGCCGCGCGGACCGCGGCCGCGATCACGTCGCCCGCGCCCTCGGCCCCGAAGCGCGCGGTGTCGATGACGAGGTGGTAGTTGCGCGGGTCGCCCCAGCTCACCCGGTAGTGCTCGCGCGCGTACTCCCGGCGCGCTTCGTCGATGCGCGCGATCTCGGCCTTGGCTTGAGCCTGGTTCACGCCCAGCGACTCGGCGACGTGCGCGATGCGCCACTCCAGCGGCGCGCTCACGTACACGCGCAGCACGTCGGAGCGCGCGGCCAGGATGGCGCCGCCCATCCGCCCGACGATCACGACGCCGCCGCTCTCGGCCGCCTCGCGCACCGCCAGCTCGATCCCGCGCTTGCGCTCGGCGATCAGGTCGTCGTCGCGCGAGACCGCCGGCTGGGCCAGCTCGGGCAGCCCGCCGCCGAGCTGTTCCATCACCCGCTCGCCGAAGCCGCGCGGGCGGTCGCCCACGCTCTCGACCACGTCGGGCGAGGTGCCCAGGCGCGTCGCGACCACGACGTCGAGCTCCTCGTCGAGCAGCCGGTACCCCAGCCGTTCCGCGGCGGCGCGCGAGACCGCCTGACCGGCCGCTCCGTACGCGCGCGAGACCGTGACGATCATACGCGCAGCGGGACGCTGAACTCGACGATGCGGTCGGGCGGGATGCCGAGCGAGTCGGTGAACGGGTTGGCGTTGCGCATCATGTAGCCCAGCAGCCAGCGCCGCCAGCCCGGGAACGCGCCTGCGCCCTCGCGGGGCACGATGCGCGGGCGGGCCAGGAAGTAGTCCGCGTCCTCCAGCTCGATCTCGGGCGGGACCTGGGGCCGGCACTGGGTCCAGATCTCGTCGACGTTGGGCGTCTCCATGAAGCCGTAGTGCGCGGTGACGCGGGTCAGGCGCGGCACGATCTGCTCGATCCGCACCCGCTCGGCCGGGTTCACGTAGGGCCGGCGCACGCTCAGGATCGTGAGCAGCACGACCTCCTCGTGCAGGATGCGCGTCTTGAGCCAGTGGTGGCGCAGGATGAACGGGATGCCCTCGGGGTGCGGGGTGAGGAAGACCGCGGTCGAGTCGTTCGTGCTGGCCGGCTCGTGGTCGACCTCGGCCACGAACTCCTCGATCGGGGTCGACAGCTCGGCCAGCGCGAGCGCCAGCCGGCGCCGCCCCGCGACCCAGGTCGAGAACAGCGTGAAGACGACCAGCGCGATCCCCAGCGGCACGTACCCGCCCTCGAGCAGCTTGGGCAGGTTGCCGACCAGAAACGCGCCGTCGACCGTGACGAACAGCGCGACCAGCGCGGCGATCGCCGCGACCGGCCAGCTCCAGCGGTCGCGCATCACCCAGCCGATCGCGATCGAGTCGGCCAGCATCGTGATCGTCACCGCCAGGCCGTAGGCCGTGCCCAGCCGGTCGGAGCTGCGGAAGGCCAGCACCAGCGCGACGCACGCCACGGCCAGCGCGACGGTCACGAACGGCATGTAGATCTGGCCCTCGACCGACTTCGAGGTGTGCACGACCTTCAGGCGCGGCAGGTAGCCGAGCTGGACCGCCTGCTGGGTGAGCGAGTACGCGCCCGAGATCAGGGCCTGCGAGGCGATCACGGTCGCGGCGGTCGCGAGCACGATCATCGGCACCAGCGCCCAGGCCGGGTAGAGCCCGTAGAACGGGTTGGACAGCTTGCCGGGATCGATCAGCGTCAGCGCGCCCTGGCCGTAGTAGTTGAGCAGCAGGGCCGGAAACACCGCGGCGTACCAGGCCAGCCAGATCGGGCGCCGCCCGAAGTGGGCCAGGTCGGCGTACATCGCCTCGACGCCCGTCACGCACAGCACCACCGCGCCCAGCACCAGCAGCGACAACCAGCCGTTGCGCAGCAGGAAGCCCAGCGCGTGGCGCGGGTCGAGCGCGACGAGCACGCGCGGGTCGTGCGCGATCGCGACCGCCCCGCCCAGCGCCAGCGCCAGAAACCACAGCAGCATCACGGGGCCGAACACCGCGCCGATCCGGCCCGCGCCGCGCGACTGCACCGCGAACAGCGCGATCAGGATCGCGATCGTGATCGGCACGATGAACGGCGCTGCGGCGGGCGTCGCGACGGCCATGCCCTCGACCGCCGAGAGCACGGAGATCGCGGGCGTGATCATGCCGTCGCCGAACACCATCCCGGCCGCGAACAGCAGCAGCAGCGCCAGCACGCCCAAGGGCGCCGGAATGCCGATCCGGCTGCCGGGCCGGATCTGCGCCAGCAGGGCGAAGGTGCCGCCCTCGCCGTCGTTGTCGGCCCGCAGCACGACGCTGGCGTACTTCAGGCACACCACCAGGATCAGGGCCCAGGTGATCAGCGAGAGGATGCCCAGCACGTTCTCGGGCGTGGGCGCGAAGCCGTGCCCGCTGCCGAAGCACTGCTTGTAGGCGTACAGCGGGCTGGTCCCGATGTCGCCGAACACCACCCCCAGCGCGGCGAGCGCCAGCACCGAGAGCCCCGCGTGGGGATCGGTCGGGCCGGGCTCGGACGAACGCAGCCGCGCGATGCTCGGTTCGGCGGCCCGGCGCGCCGCGGGCGCGCTGGGGGCGGGTGACTTCACAACTCCACGGTTACCCCGAGCTCGACCCGCCGCTCGGCCCGGATGCGCAAGTCGTCGGGGAGCGGGCGCGCGTTGCGCTGCAGGGTGACGAACAGCTCGCGCCGCCAGCCCGGCATGCCCTTGCCCGTCCGGTCCGGCTCGATCTTGGGGTCGGCGTAGAAGAACGAGGTGTCGTCGCGGTCGAGCTCCAGGCCGAACGCGCCGCAGGCCCGCAGGATCGGGTCGATGCGGGGCATCTCCATGTAGCCGAAGCGCGCGGTGACGCGGATCAGCCGCAGCGAGAGCCGCTCCACGAAGACCCGCTCGGTCTCGCTGTCGAGGTAGGGCGTGGCGGCGCGCGCGATGTTGAGCAGCACGATGCGCTCCTCGAGCACCCGGTCGCGCACCCAGCGGTGGCGGGCCAGGAACGGCACGCCGCGCGGGTCGGGGGTGAGGAACACCATCGTGCCGCTGCTGCTCCCCACCCCGCTGGGCAGCTTGTCGATCACCTCGTCGACCGGCGTCTGCTGGGCGGCCAGCTCCCGGGTCAGCTTGCGGCGCCCTTCGAGCCAGGTCAGGCTCATCGTCACCACCACCGCGCTGATCCCGAGCGGAATGTAGCCCCCGCCGGGGATCTTGGGCAGCGAGGCGATCACGAAGCTCAGGTCGACCACCAGGAACAGGCCCACCAGCGGGGCGGTGAAGCGCTTGGGCCAGCCCAGCACCCGGGTCGTGACGACGTAGAAGGCGATCGAGGTGCAGAGCATGGTGCCGGTCAGGGCCAGCCCGTAGGCCGACGCCAGCCGCGCGCTCGAGCCGAAGGTGACCACCAGCAGCGCGCAGCCGACCGCCAGCAGGCGGTTGATCGAGGGCACGTAGACCTGGCCCTTGTGGCGGTGCGAGGTGTGGCGCACCAGCACCCGCGGGGCCAGGTTGAGCGCGATGGCCTGCTCGACCAGGGTGAAGGTGCCCGAGATCAGGGCCTGCGAGGCGATCACCGTGGCGATCGTCGCGAGCACCACCAGCGGGACCAGCGCCCAGGCCGGGGCCAGGGTGAAGAACGGGTTCTGCAGCGCGGCCGGGTCGGCCAGCAGCTTGGCGCCCTGGCCGAAATAGTTCAGCACCAGGGCCGGGAAGACGAACAGGTACCAGCCCAGCGCGATCGGCTTGTAGCCGAAGTGCGAGAGGTCGGCGTAGAGCGCCTCGACCCCGGTGATCGCCAGCACCACCCCGCCCAGAATGGTGAAGCCCGTCCAGCCGTTGCGGGCCGCGAAGGCCACCGCGTGGACCGGGTTGAGGGCCCCGAACACCTCGGGGTGGACCAGGATCGGGAACAGCCCCAGCACCCCGATGGTCAGGAACCAGACGAACATCACCGGCCCGAAGAGCCGCCCGACGCCCTCCGTGCCGGCCCGCTGGAGGGCGAAGAACGCCACGATCACCACCAGCGCGATCGGCACCACGTAGGGCTGGAAGGCCGACGAGACCAGGCTCAGGCCCTCGACCGCGGAGAGCACGGAGATGGCCGGCGTGATCACCCCGTCGCCCAGCAGCATGGTCGAGCCGACGATCAGCACCGTGGTCAGCACGCCCGAGCCGATCACCGCGCCGAAGGGGCGCGGCGGCGAGGCCAGGGCGAGCAGCGCCAGGATGCCGCCCTCGCCCTCGTGGTTGACCCGCATGATGAAGCCCACGTACTTGAGGCAGACCACGATCGCCAGGGCCCAGAACAGCAGCGAGCAGATGCCCAGTACGTCGGGCAGGTCCGGCTTGGCGCCGGCCATCAGGAAGCAGGTCCGCAGGGTGTAGAGCGGGCTGGTGCCGATGTCCCCGAACACGATGCCCAGCGCGGCGACCACCAGCGCGACGGGCATGCGGGACGTACGGGGGGCGCTCACGGCCGAGGCGGTCACGGTCTCCCTTCTCCCCCGTC
>JASLGJ010000156.1 GCA_030150085.1 Candidatus Elarobacter sp.
AGTCCAGCGCCAGCGCGCTCTCGCGCATGGTCGCGCGCGGGCCGGCGGCGCGCTCGTACTGGGGCGGGTACTCCGGCTTGAGGCCCAGCGCGTGCGCGGCGGCGAGCGGCCAGTACGGGTCGCGCAGCAGCTCGCGCGCGAGCAGCACCAGGTCGGCGCGGCCCTCGGCGACGATCGCCTCGGCGTCGGCCGGCTCGACGATCATGCCGACCGCGCCGGTCGCGATGCCCGCCTCGCGCTTCACCCGCGCGGCGAAGTCGGTCTGGTAGAGCGGCCCGATTGGGATCGTGCCGGGCGGCACCGGCACCGCGCCGCCGCTGCTGACGTCGATCAGGTCCACGCCGTCCGTCTTCAGCAGGCGGGCCAGCTCGACGGTCTGCTCGACGTCCCAGCCGCCCGCCACGTAGTCGGTCGCCGACAGGCGCGCGAAGAGCGGGAAGCGCTCCGGCCAGACCGCGCGCACCGCGCGCGCGACCTCGCGGATCAGGCGGGTGCGGTTCTCGAACGAGCCGCCCCAGCGGTCGCGGCGCGTGTTGACCAGCGGCGAGAGGAACTCGTGCAGCAGGTAGCCGTGCGCGCCGTGCAGCTCGATCACGCTGCCGCCGGCCGCCAGCGTGCGGCGCGCGCCGTCGGCGAAGGCGCGGATCACCGCCGCGATGTCGTCCTCGCCCATCGCGCGCGGGGCCGGGTAGCCGGCGCGAAGGGCGCGTCGGCCGGGCCGAGCGGAACCCAGCCGCCCTCGGCGGGCGCGACCGCGCCGGTCCCCTCCCAAGGCCGCTTGGTCGAGCCCTTGCGCCCGGCGTGGGCGAGCTGGGTGCCCCACGCCGCGCCGCGCTCGCTCACGAAGCGCGCGATGCGGGCGAGCTGCTCGACGTGCTCGTCCTGCCAGATGCCGAGGTCCTGGGGCGAGATGCGGCCCTCGGCGGTCACCGCGATGGCCTCGGTGAGCACCAGCGCCGCGCCGCCGACGGCGCGGCTGCCGAGGTGCACCAGGTGCCAGTCGCTCGCGAAGCCGTCGTGCGAGGAGTACTGGCACATCGGCGAGACGGCGATGCGGTTGCGCAGCGTGACCTCGCGCAGCGCGAGCGGAGAGAACAGAGCGGACATCACCGTCGTGGACGCGCGGTCGGTGCGAGGGGTTGCGAGTGGCCCGGCGTCGGAGGACGTCGCGGGGGCGGGTGAGCCAGTCGGCGCGTAACTCAGTAGGCGAACGCGCGGTAGGGCTCGTCGGCGGCGAGCGCCTGCGCGTCGGGCACGACCGGCTCGAAGCGCAGCAGGCGGCGCTGCTCGCCGTCGAGCGCGTTCCAGGTCGACTGCGGCACGCGCACGCCGACCTCGGGCCGGCGCAGCCAGGCGCGCGAGAAGCCGATCACCACCATCGGGCGCGGCACCGGCGTGCGGTTGGCCGTGCCGCGGTGCAGGTGGCGCACGTCGCGGATCGCGACGTCGCCCAGCCGCATCAGCAGCGGCTCGAGCGGGGCCTCGCCGCGCGCGATGCGGGCCAGGCCCTCGGCCTTGCCCAGCAGGTGCGTGCCGCGCGCGATCTCGGTCGGACCGTTCTCCGGGCCGACGTCGACCAGCGGAAAGTTCACCGCCAGCTGGTAGGGCGGGGTGGGCTGCTCGGCCTCGCGGAACAGGCCGGGCGAGTCGCGGTGCACGTCCTGCGCCTGCGAGCCCAGCAGGGGCGTGTCGGTCGCGAGCTGGCACATCACCATGTCGTCGCCGACCAGGCGCGCGCAGATCGCCAGCACGTCGGGATCGAACACGATGCGCGGGTCGGCGAACGGGCCGTTGAAGGGCAGGGTGACGTAGTAGCGCGCGGCGCCGCGGTTCTGCTCGCCGCTCGCCGCGGCGGCGCGCACGTGCGCGTCGAGCAGCGGCGCGAAGGCCTCGCCCCAGGCCCGCAGCGCGCCGCGGTCGAGCTGGCCGCGCAGCACGCAGACGCTCTCGCGCCGCACCTCGGCGGCGAAGCGGTCGAGCGTCGTCTCGTCGTAGCGCGTGGCCATGACCCGGATTTCGGCCGAACGGCCGCCGCCCACCATCGAATCGGCCGCCCGGCCGGGCATCGGCGGGAGCGGGCGCTGTCCGACCGGGTACCAACGTATGGCCAAACCTGGTGCGCGAGCGGGATGATTCGTTCGCCGCTGGGCCAACGACCGCGCCCGGCGCAGGCCGTATGGTGACACGGATGCAGCACGAGCGCTCCACCGCCGCGACCCCGACCCGGACCACCTGGGCGGGCGAGGTCGCCGACGCCGACACCACCGGCGCGCCCGGCGACGACGAGGTCGGCCAGTACCTCACCGCCGCCGAGCCGCGCCCGAACCTCGACCCGGCCGACCTCTAGCGCTCCGCTAGCCGTGCGTCGTGCGCGGCAGGCGGCGGTAGCGCTCGATGAGCTGGTCCTGGCGCGAGCGGTCGCGGTACTCGCGCCCGCGCACGAACACGTGCTCGACGGTGGTCGAGAACTCGAACGGGTCGCCGCTCCAGACGACGACGTTGGCGTCCTTGCCGGGCGCGAGGCTGCCGATCCGGTCGGCCACCCCGAGGATCGTGGCCGGGCCGAGCGTCACCGCGCGCAGCGCGTCGTCGTGCGAGAGCCCGAACGCGACCGCGTTGCCGGCCTCGTACTTGACGTTGCGCGCGTTGAACGCTTCCTCGCCGCCGCCGCCGTTGCCGACGATCGCGATCGTGACCCCCGCCCGGCGCAGCCGGCTCAGGTTGTCCTTGCGCGCGCCCAGCGTGTCGAACGAGGCCGGAATGTCGTTGAGCGCGCCGGTCAGGACCGCAACGTGCGCGGCGGCCAGTTTCGGGGCGATCTCCCAGGCCTCCGCGCCGCCGACGATCGCCAGCCGCACGCGCGCCTCGCGCGCCAGGCGCAGCGCGGCCTCGACGTCGTCGACCCGGTCGGCCTGCAGCAGCAGCGGCTCGCGCCCCGCGACGACCGGCTGCAGCGCTTCGAGCGCGGCGCGCGAGGCGACCAGCGCGCGG
>JASLGJ010000252.1 GCA_030150085.1 Candidatus Elarobacter sp.
GCGCGCGCGCTCCCACACCACCGGGTCGAACGGCGAGAGCAGCGCCCGCGCGCGCACCCAGCGCGGCAGCTTGGCCTCGTGCCACAGGTAGCGCTCGCCCTTGAGGCCGTGCACGCGCACCGGCAGCAGCTCGCCGCTCTCGCGCAGCTCGGCGACGCGCGCGCGCGCGTCGGCCAGGTCGAGCCGGAAGTAGTCGCGCAGGTCGCGCTCGGCCGCCACGCCCAGCGCGCGCGCGGAGATGCGGACCAGCTCGCGCTGCGCGTCGGCCTCGCCGGGGGTCGGGGCGTTCACGACCGCGGCCGGCAGCACGCGCTCGGGCAGGTCGTAGACGCGCTCGAAGCCCTTGCGGTACGCGGTCGTGATGTCGCCGCACCAGAACAGCGCTTCCAGGCCGGTCTTGACGTCGCTCCAGCCCCACCACGAGCCCTTGCCGCGCGCGCCGTCGAAGGCGCTCGCGGGGAGCGGGCCGCGGGCCGCGATCTCGCCCCGCAGGCGGGCCAGGAAGTCGGGCTGCGCGCGCACGATCTCGGCCACCCGGCCCCAGGTGCCGACCGCATTGCGCGCGCGCGCCATGCGCCAGCGCAGCAGCGGCTGGGTGGCGAGCGGGAGCAGCGACGCCTCGTGGCCCCAGTACTCGAACAGGCTGCGCTCGCGCCCGTACGCGGCCCGCTCCAGCAGGGCGGGGTCGTACGGCCCCAGGCGCGAGAAGGGCGGCATGTAGTGCGCGCGCACGACCACGTTGACGCTGTCGATCTGCAGCAGCCCGGTGCGCTCGACGACGCGCCGCAGCAGGCGCCGGTCGACGCTCCCGCGCGGGGCGGGATCGGTGAAGCCTTGCGCGGCCAGCGCGATGCGCCGCGCCTGGGAAAGGGAGAGGTCGGAGCTCACCCGGCCGCTTTCGCGGCGGCGCCGCCCGTTCCGTCGCACCGGCGGCGGGGAGGGTTTTCGTCGAAAGGGTCTGATCGCAGCCGTGCCGGATGTTTGCTGCGCTATGACCGCCTTGGCCAGCAGTCCCGCCGCCGAACGCTCCTTGGCGGTGCTGCACGCGATCCTCGGCGAGCGGCTCGGGCGCGACGTCGCGGTGCGGCTGTGGGACGGCAGCGCGGTCGAGGCGCCCGGCGCGCCCGTCACGCTCGTCCTCGCCACGCCGTTCGCGCTGCGCGCCGCGCTGACGCCGCCGCTCACCTTGAGCCCGGGACGAGCCTTCGTCGAGGGCTGGATCGACTTCGAGGGCGACCTCGAGCGCGCGCTCGACGTCCTCGAGCGCAGCGTCGACCGGCTCTCCAAGCTCGCCTTGGCCAAGCTCGCGGCGAGCCTCGCCCGCCTTCCCGCCCCGCCCCGCCTGGACGAGGACGGCGCGCACCTGGCCGGCAAGCGCCACACCAAGGCCCGCGACGCGGCCGCGATCGGCTTCCACTACGACCAGCCGGTGGCGTTCTACCGCACCTTCCTGGGCGACGACCTGGTGTACTCGTGCGCCTACTGGGACGAGGGCGTGGCGAACCTCGACGAGGCCCAAGCCGCCAAGCTGGACTACGTGCTCGACAAGGTCCGCCTGCGCGCGGGGCAGACGTTCCTGGACATCGGCTGCGGCTGGGGATCGCTGGTGATCCGGGCCGCGCAGCGCGGCGCGCGCGCGCTGGGGATCACGCTCTCGCGCCGCCAGCACGAGGAGGCCCAGCGCCGCATCGCGGCCGCCGGGGTGGAGGACCTGGCCCGGGTCGAGCTGCGCGACTACCGCGACCTGGGCGGCGAGACGTTCGACGCGGTGGCCTCGGTCGGGATGGTCGAGCACGTCGGGCGCGAGAAGCTGCACGAGTACTTCGCGGTGGCCTACCGCGCGCTGCGCGAGGGCGGGCTGTTCCTCAACCACGGGATCGTCGCGCAGGGCCGCGACGGCAAGGGCTGGCGCGCGGGCGGCGACTTCATCGGGCGCTACGTCTTCCCCGACGGCGACCTGGTCAGCCTCGACACGACCCTGCGCCAGGCCGAGGCGGCCGGCTTCGAAGTGCGCGACGTCGAGAACCTGCGCGAGCACTACGCGCGCACGCTGCGCGCCTGGGTCGCCAACCTGCGCGCCCGCACGCAGGCGGTGATCGACGCCACCGACGCCCGCACCGAGCGCGTCTGGCGGCTCTACATGGGCGGGAGCGCGCGCAACTTCGGCCTGGGCCGGATGGGCTTGGCCCAGACCCTGCTCGGCAAGCCGCGCCCCGACGGCACGACCGACATCCCCGCCACCCGGCGCGACCTGTACCGCTAGCGGCGCGCGTCTAGCGCGCGGTGCCGCTCGCGATGAAGCGGCGCAGGTCCGCGGCGAGCCGGGCGCGCGAGGCCGGGTCGTTGTAGACCATGTGGCCGGCCGGGTAGTAGGCGAAGCCGACGTGCGAGACCAGGCTCGGGTCGAGGCCGAGGTGGCCCAGGGTGTACTCGGTGCCCATGAAGGGCGTGGCCAGGTCGTAGAGGCCGTTGACCGCGAGCACGCGCAAGGCCGGGTTCTGGCTGAGCGCCTGGCGCAGGTCGTCGGTCACCGCCGGGGCCAGGATGCGCCCGCCGAAGCCACCTTCGCTGCGCTTGAAGTTCCAGTTGCGGAACACCTCGGGGTAGTCGTTGGTGCGGTACTGCTCGCCGGCCGGGTTCCACTCCAGCGCGCCCCGGCTGTAGCTGTTGAAGAGCGCGGTGTAGACCGGCGTCAGGGCGCTGTCGGTGGGGTCGTAGTCGGGCTCGGCGGTGGTCGGGTCGCGGTCGATCCCGGTGAAGCGCCCGTCGAGCCGGCCGACCGTGCGCCGCTGCGCGCGCAGCAGCTCCTTCTCGAAGCGGTCGGCCGTGACGCGCAGGTTCGCCAGGTCGACGTACTGCGTGCTCAGCCCGGTGTAGTCGTGGAGCTTTTGCACGACGCGCGCGCGCGTGGCGGGGTCGAGGCGGTCGCCTTGCGCCAGCGCGGCGGCGTAGTCGGTGCGCGCGAAGGTCCGCACCTCGGTCAGGAACGCCTGCAGGTCGGCGGGCTGCTGCGGCAGGGCGTGGTGGTAGGCCGCGACGGCGGCCAGCGAGGGCAGGAACAGCTCGTAGGGGAGATCGTTGTCCGGCCCCTCGACGAAGGTCGCGTAGTCGAGCGCGGTCGAGATCAGCACCACGCCGTTGCAGGCGATCCCGCGTTGCGCGAGCACGTTGACCAGGTTCGCCGAGCGGGTCGTGCCGTAGCTCTCGCCGATCAGGAACTTGGGCGCGTTCCAGCGCCCCGTGCGGGTCAGGTACGTCTGCACGAAGCCGGCGAAGGTCTTGGCGTCCTCGTCGATCCCGAACACCGCCTTGGCGTCGTAGGCGCGGCCGTAGCCGGTGCCCGGCGCGTCGACGAAGACCAGGTCGCTCGCGTCGAGGAGGCTGTCCTCGTTGTCGACCAGCGCGTAGGGCGGGGGCGCGGTGGTGCCGGCGTTGGACGTCACCACGCGGCGCGGGCCGAAGGCGCCCATGTGGAGCCAGATCGTCGAGCTGCCCGGCCCGCCGTTGTAGACGAAGCTGAGTGGCCGGCCCGCTCCGGGGCGGGTGTAGGCGACGTAGGACATCGAGGTGGTCGGCTTGCCGTCCTCGCCCGCGACCACCAGCAGCCCGGCGCTGGCGGTGTAGCTCAGGTCGCGCCCGGCGATGCGGGCGTGGTGGGTGGTGACGACCGGCTTCTCCGAGGGCAGGCGGGGCGGAGCGGGGCGCTCGTCCGCGGCGCCCGCGGCCGCGGCGGTCAGCACGCACGCCGAAGCCACGGCGGCGAGGAAGGTGCGCAGGGTCGTCATGCGGCCCGCCGTTCGGCGAGCCGCGCCCGTCTCCTAGTTCTTTAGGAAGAGAGCCGCTGCCGCGGCGGCGAGCAGGCCGCAGAAGAGCAGCCGCAGGGTGCGCTCGGGCAGGCGGTGCGCCAGCGCCACCCCGTGGCGCACGAACAGCACCCCGCCCACGGCGAGCGGGATGCCGATCCCCCAGTCGACGTCACCGGCCAGGGCGTAGGTGACGATGCCGACGATCGTGCCCGGCGCCACCAGCGCCAGCGACAGCCCCTGCGCGGCGGTCTGCGAGTAGCCGAACAGCAGGCTCAGCACGGGGACCGCGAAGACCGCCCCGCCGACCGAGAAGATCCCCGACAGGACGCCGCCCAGCGCGCCGACGAGCGCGGTCCAGCCCCAGGCCAGGCGGGTTTCCGCCGGAGCGGACCCCGGGCGGGGCGCGCGCAGGGCGCGGTAGGCGAAATAGACGCCCAGCGCCGCGACGAACGCCCCGAAGGCATAGCGCAGGCCCGGGCCGGCGACGCGCGTCGCGTAGAGCGCGCCGAAGAAGGTGAACACCACCGCCGAAGCGCCCAGCAGCAGCGCGACGCGGCGGTCGAGGTCGCCCCGGCGGGCGTAGTTCCACAGCCCGACCATCACGTTGGGCGCGACCATCGCCAGCGCCGTGCCTTGGGCGTGCTGCTCGTCCAGGCCGAAGAACAGGGTCAGCACCGGGATCGCGATCAGGCCGCCGCCGATCCCGAACAGGCCGCCCAGCGCACCGAGGACCGCCCCCAGGACGAGGAAGAGGGCGAGGTGGGCGAAGTCGGGCACGCCGCCCCGCATTCCACGCGGGCGGCGGGTTTCCGGGGTCGGCCGGGCTAGAGCCCGGCTCCGGCGCGCGCCAGGGCGCGCGACTCGGCCACGTTCGCGACCACCAGCTCGAAGTGGTCGTCGTTGCGCCGCACCTGCTCGGGGGTGAGCGGGCAGCGGCAGCTGTGCACCCTGCCGCGCACGTCGGTGAAGCGGTACACCTGGCAGCCGTCGGGGCCGTGACTGCGCTCGGTGTGCGTGCAGCTGCAGAACTTGCCGTGGTCCATCAGGGACGTTGCTCTCATCGCCATCGCACCCTTACGATGTCACGACGTACTTACCGGACGCTTACGATCAGGACGGACACTTACGGCGGCCTGTCGCCCGGCTCGAACTCAGCCGCCGGCGCGCTTCACCCGCCGCTCGCGGGCCTCGAAGTACGCCACGACCTTGTCGCGGTGATCCCCCTGCAGCTCGAGCTGGCCGCCCTTGGCGGTGCCGCCCGTCCCGCACAGGCGCCGCAGCTCCTTGCCGAGCGCCTCGAGCTCGCCCGGGGCCAGGCCGTGCACCACCGTCACCGCGCTGTTGCGGCGCTTCTCGCGCGCGACCCGGATCACGCCGTCGGCGGGCGGGGCGGGCGCCGCGCCGGGGCGCCGCGGCTGGGCGCGCTTGGGCGGAGCGGGCAGGGGCGTCGAGCCGTCGGTCGAGTAGACCAGGACGCGCTCGTCGCGCACGCGGTCGTCCTTCACGGCTGCTGCAACCTCGTCGGCATGGCGCCGGGTTCGGCGTGGTGTGATGAGGGTGCTGCCGGCCCCGCCTCCGGCGGTGGTCGATGCGATCGCGAGCTTCGGCCGTTTCGCGGCCTCGCGC